>JBDRUN010000026.1 GCA_039801365.1 candidate division WOR-3 bacterium | reverse complement strand
ACAGGCAGTGCCGACGCAACCATCTCGACTTCAAGCTGGACAAAGCTCATGATTCGAGTACAAATGTATTCTGAGGCAACGGGGCGTCCTCGAGTACATCCATATATGAGGCAACAGGGCTCTGGCCACCGAAACTTCGGTGGTCAGCAGAACCGAGATTGCAAGGAACGTACCGGAGCAACGTACAGTATCTTGACGCCGTTTTGCGGCCAGGACGACATTACGCTGCTTGGCAAAGAGACTATTGTCCAGCCCGGCTTCGCCTATCGCCTGCTGGCTGGCGGCTCAGAAAGCTCACTTCAGCTCCGGTGCAGATTCCGTAGTCGGACCTTGCGCCCAGCAGTAGGATACTGGTATCCCTTACCCGCTGGTAGTGCTCGATCGCCTGCCTTAGGTTTACTGCGGCAATCCGGTCCTGAAGCTTTGCTTGAGACTGCCCTACTACTAGAAGCCCAAGCCCAGTCCCAACAAGGGTGATGCCAAGCAGCGCTACCAATAACCGGTCAACAAGCTTCAGTGTCATGAGGACCTCTCTTTTTCTGGTTGCACACCACACATGGAGCATTCACGGTGCCAGTTGCAGTAGTCATGTCTAAGATACCAGAAGTCAGAGTCTTAGGCTCTTGGTGTTCACTTCGGCGAGTTGTTTCGTCTCAGTGGATGATACTCCGGTGTCTGTGTCAGTTCGAAGGACCGAGCCTAACCTACTGGAATGGTGTCGGTTACACCAGTGAGTTTACAGCGGTCTCATGAGACAACTGTTGTCTTAGGTGAGACGGTCTAGGGCAGGCGGGCCCGGTTACGGGCCCGCCTGTTCGTGTCGAGGTGTGCTAGAACATGACTATCTTTGTACTTGCGACTTGACCTCCGCCGATTGCCCTGGCAACGTACGCACCGGCTAGTGCGTAACCGGGAATGCTAACTAGTTGCTTACCAGCCGCATACTCGCGTGGTGCAATCCTTGCAACCTGCCGGCCGTCTGTGGTGAAGACCTGAATTTCGACCATCGTCGGCCGGGCCAGTGTCAGTTCGACATTGCGTCCCGAACCCCGTAGTACGAAACCGACGTTTCCGCGTTCCGTGTCGTGTTCGTCAAGACCGGTTTCAACATAGCAGACTGAGTCATGCCGGACGTCAACCGGTACGAGGAAGATGGTGTCGTGATCAGGATAGCACATGCTGTCAGTCATGCGCGCTTGTATCCACGGCATTTCCATCACTACCGGCTCCTGCGGCTCGACACACACTTCCCGATTTCCCGCAGGATCAAAAGTCGAGAGCATGAAGTCTGCCCCGCCGATGAGAGTCGGGAAGCTGTTGGTCCAGCCACCGACCGCATATCCTCCGGCTGCAAGTTCAATCATCGGCAACGGCACATCGGACTGAAGCCCGGGGTGATACGGGCTTGGATGAGACCGGCACCACTGAGGAATGCCCATTGGGTCGAGTTTCAGTATGAGGAAATTCGGATTCGGGATGCCTGGTCCTACCGATGTCGTCAGCCCGCACACCGCTGCGCCTGCGTCCTGGGTACCGACAAGGGAACGGTCGTCGAGCACTTCTTCGTCGCCGTTTGACCAGCCGTAGGTTCTGGACCAGACCAATACTCCGCTCAGGGTGAACTTGGCGACAAACATGTCTTGGAACGCACCTGGCGCAGTGCCGAACGACAGGGTCCGGCCCGCAACCATCACGTTGTTGGCAATGTCCAGCGCGACCGAGTACGCTTCATCCGAATAGTTCGCGCCTGCTACCTGCACCCACTGGATGTTACCCACCGGGTCGAGTTTGAGAAGGAACGGGTTGTACAGGGCCGGGCCCATCGCCTTTGCCCGGCCGCACACCGCATAGCCGAGGTCAGGGGTCTGGACTATGGAGTATCCTTCGTCTTCGATGTGCATTGGCGTAAACCAGTATGCGCGCATCCACTGCAAGAGGCCCCACTGGTCGAGCTTGAGCACAATGATGTTCGGCTTGGGGTTAGGACCGAAGCTGTGCGTGAGCCCGGCAAGCGCGTAACCGCTGTCCGCGGTCTCGACAATCGAGAACACCTCATCGTCCGCGAGCCCGCCGTACACCCGGCCCCAGAGATGGTTGCCCGCGGCGTCGAGCTTCTCTATAAAGATGTTCTTGTTTGGAGTTCCCGGGCCATAACTTCTGGTCCAGCCGGCAAGGGTGTAGCAATTGTTGCTTGTTCGGACCATTGCACGCGCCTCTTCATCGTACTTGCCGGCCGACACTCTGGCCCAAACCGGAATTCCGGCCGGGTCGGTTTTCACCACAAGCACGTTGGAGTTGCCAGTCGGACCGAAGCTGCGTGTCCACCCGGCAAGGCAGAACCCTCCACCAAGTCCCTCGACTAGCGCGTGGCACTCCTCGTTTGCCGCACCGCCGTATAAGCGGACTGGCAGTACCTGGGCGCCTGCAACACCTGCGGCAAACAGGACGGCAATTATTGCGGGCACTATCACGAGCGTTCTTGCGAACATTCTGACCTCCTTATGGTCTGCGGATTTGTTCGGACTCACTGTCACATGGCTTTCTGTTCTTGCGGTCATTGCGGTCTCCTTTCTTTGTTCTGTTCTGTAAGCCATGCCCCTGATACCGCAAGTGCCATGCCAGGAGGGCACTGCGACGCAAGTCGCATGTTTATGTAACTTGTCGAAGCCGGACCATCAGCCTATGTGCCGTGTCTTGGCACAGAAATGTGCCATGACACATGGGCAGCGTGCGTACTAAGACCAAGCATCACGTCTCACGGTATTCCAACGCCCGGCCCGGTTGTAGGAAAGGTGAGGTCAGCCCTGACGACGCCTGAGCTTGTGCTTGGCTTGTGCCCGGGTCAAGGTTAGTGCTATTCCGGCCGCTTCAGGCCGTACCTCTGTATTATTCTATATAACTGCCGGCGGCTGATGCCGAGCCGATCGGCAGCCCGTTTCACGACCCAGCCGGTTGACTTGAGCGCTTCTTCAACTGCCTGGCGTTCGACCCCAGCTCCGGCAGTAGACGCGGCCTTTCGTCTTGCTGTCTGCCAGCTCTGCGCCATCCCCTCGCCGTTGGCGACCGCCTTGCGGACGCTGGCCGGTAGGTCGGCTGCAGTTACGAACTCACCCCGGGCTAGAATCACGCCCCGCTCAATTACGTTCTCGAGCTCGCGGATGTTGCCGGGCCAGGAGTATCCGACAAGGCAGGCAAGACAGTCATCGGTTACCCCACGTACCGGCTTTGAGTACTCTTCACTTACTCTTCGGATGAAGAGTCGTACGAGCTCCGGAATGTCCTGAGTCCGCTCCCGCAACGGCGGCAGCGAGACAGTGATGACGTTCAACCGGTAGAAAAGGTCGCGCCGAAATCTTCCTTCTGCCATTGCCTGCTCAAGGTCCTTGTTCGTGGCCGCAACGATGCGCACGTCCACCTCAATCAGTCTGCGGCCGCCGACCCGCTCGAACGTACGGTCCTGTAGAACTCTGAGCAACTTGGCCTGCAGGCTCAGTGACATATCTCCGACTTCGTCCAGGAATATCGTGCCGCCCTGGGCGGTCTCAAACTTACCTTCACGCTGACTCACGCCAGTTGCGGTGCCCCTTTCTACTCCGAACAGCTCGCTTTCCAGGAGCGTTTCCGGTATCGCCGCGCAGTTCACGGCCACGAATGGTCGGTCGGCCCGGTCTGAGAGCCGGTGTAGAGTTCTGGCGACGACTTCCTTGCCAGTCCCGGACTCGCCGAGGATGAGCACGCTTGCCCTAGTCCGAGCAGCGCGCTCAATTGTCTCAAACACTCCGGCCAGCGTTGTATCCACGCCGACTACTCCGGGAAACTTATCTGCCCGCTTCCGGACCTCAACCTTCGGCAGGGCGTGAGTCTGCTCTGCCAGCTCGCGCGCTTCAGCCGCGGAGCCGACTGCGCCCAAGTTCTCAAATATCGTCTGCGCTTCACGCAGGGCATCCTGCCGGCTAGGCGCAGCCCGAGCCAGAACAACAAGCGAGCACGCCAGTTCGTAGTTCCGGCCAAGTGACCTGAGGACCCTGGCACTTTCCTCGGCATATCGCTCTGCCGCCGCACTGTCGTTTTCCAGTAGTGCCAGCAGCGCCTTCGTACGAAGCACGTTCCCCTGTTCCCGCTTTGACCCGGTCTCACGGCAGAGCGTCTCGGCCTGGTCAAGTCTGACACGGGCTTCAAGCGGCTCGCCCCGCGCGATGTCAAGCTCAGCTCTTCGGCGCAGTACCTCGGCAAGTTCGTCACGGTCTCCAGACTTGCGGCATATCGCCTCATCCTGCTCGTAGAGCGACTGGGCCCGGGCCCGGTCACCGGCCCGAAACGCGACCTCGCCCATCGTGCCCAATACTTCAGCCTGAACCCAGGAAGAACCTGATAACTGGGCTGTCTCTAATGCCCGCGCCAAGAAAAAATTAGCCCGGTCCAGCTTGCCCCGGAGCATATAAAGCTCGCCGATGTTGTTGTAGTAGAGTGCAACGTTCTTGCGGTCCTCGGTTCCCTCTTTCTCGGCTAGGGCCCGGAAGTAATTTTCCAGTGCCCGGTCCCAGTCGCCCAAGTCCGCGTGAATCAGTCCGATGTTCAGGTAGGCCGAGGCCACGCCGTGCCGGTCCCTGAGTTGTTCCATTTTCGCAAGACACCGTTGGGCCAGCGCCATGGCTCGGTCAAGCTCGCCCCTTTCCCGGCACACCATACACAGGTTATTGCATGAGTTTGCCGCGCCAGCGTCGTCTCCAAGCGCTTCGCATAACGCAAGTGCCCGTCCCAGCCGGTCCGCGGCTGCGTCCAGTTCGCCACGGAGCCCGAACAGCATACCGGCCAGTGCAAGTGCATCTGCCTCAGCCCGCTGGTTTCCAGTTGCCTGCGCTTGTTCGAGTGCCTGCTGGGTCAAGACCATCGCTTGTTCTGGCCGGGTCTGGACAAGGGTCCTAGCTTCGTCCAGTAGCTCGCTGACCTGAGCCTTCTCGGCCATGCGCCAGCATAGGCCGGAACCGTATCGCTGTCAACGCTGCAGGGCGAAGAGACGACCAGCCAGTTTCTATCCGCCGGCTTGCTTCGGTTTGGACCGGGCAAGAAATGAGGCGAGGATGCTGGCCTCGTATAACACAAAGAGTGGTATGGCCATAAGAATCTGGCTGAATACATCGGGCGGACTCAGGATGGCCGCAACTACGAAGATGACGACAATGGCAATTCGGTGCTGCTTGACTAGTGTGCGGGGAGTGATGATACCGAGCTTGGTCAGGAAGAACGAAACCACTGGTAACTGAAACACAACCCCGCAAGCCAAGAGGAAAGCGGCCACCGTGCTGAAGTAGCGGTCAATGGAGAGCATGGGCTCGAGCTTCGGGGTGGCGAAGCTTAGCAGAAATTTCATCGCGACCGGCACGACGATGAAGTAGGCGAAGCCGACACCGCCCAGGAAAAACACCGTCGAGACTGCAACGGCCCAGACAACGTATTTCACCTCATGCCGGAGCAGGGCCGGTCGGACAAAGCGCCAGAATTGGTAGAAGATTAGAGGTGCGGCAAGAAACAGACCGGAGGCCAGTGCAACCTTGAGTTTGACTACGAACGCTTCGGACGGAGAAAGGAAAACGAGCTTCGGGACCGGCCGGGTTAGTAGCTCCAGCACGCGGTCGGAGAAGAAGAAGGCGACGACCGCGGCAACAGCCAGAGTGATGAGCGAGTAGAAGATGCGGCGGCGCAGTTCCTCTAAGTGGTCAAGGAATGGGTGAGTTTCAGACATGGTCTTGCACCGATGGCGGGCCAGTATTGGTATTGACTTCGGCTGTCAGCGGTCGGCCGCCAGCTCTCAGACTTGCGCTCAGTCGGTCTTGGACTCCTGGTCCGGTTTGTCGGGTTTGTCTTCGTCCGAGTCTATCTCCTTCATCCCACGCTTGAGCTCCCTCACGCCCTTGCCGATGGACCGCATCACTTCCGGGATTCGACGGGCGCCGAAGAGAAGCAGGATGACGAGGACGATGAGTAGTATTTCCTGCCAACCTAGTCCGAACATGGACCACCACCTCCTGGCGCACTAACTATTACATGCGGCCGCACTCCGAGCATGAGAGACTATAAGGCGCCAGTCTGCCCTGGTCAAGCCCTGCGGTCCCGAGTCTTGAGACCGCAGCAGTCTCTGCTTGACCGGCGGCAGGCGGTCAGGGATAATTGACTCAGGCCCCATGTTTCCTTGCCAGCGACGCCGAGCCGCGGCCGGAACCGGGCTATGGATGAATGCAGACCAAGATGGAGGAAACGATGAGTGACCTGTCAAGACGGGAGTTTCTGAAGTACCTCGGCATTGGCGCGCTCGGGTTTGTTGCCCGGCCCAAGTTGCTGTCCGCGCTTGAAAGACGGCTGCCGTTCACGGACGACGCAAGCGACGTAGTGCAGTGCTACGACGTGAACGCAACCAGCGGCAATACCATCAATGAGCCAGTCGTACAGGTGATGGTTGATGAGTCGGTGAAGGCGCTGACCGGCCAGAGTACGGTCGGCGAGGCGTGGAAGTCACTCTTTCCTGGCATCACGACTTCATCGGTTATCGGTATTAAGGTGAACTGCATCAACTCGTCGCTTCCAACCCACCCGGCAGTAGTAAGGTGCATCATCAACGGTCTGGCCCAGATGGACCTCGGCGGCACGCTTTTCAAGAAGAACAACGTCATTGTCTGGGACCGGACCAATAGCGAACTGACCGCTTCTGGGTACTCGATCTATACCGGAACTGACCCGGATACGGCACGCTGCTTCGGCACGAACCAGTCCGGGGTCGGGTATGATACGACAAAGCCTTTGAACGTCGGCGGCGTGAGTCAGAATCCGAGCAAGATAATATCCCAGATGTGCGAGTTCATCATCAACGCCGCGGTACTCAAGACCCACAGCCAAGGCGTGGTCACACTGACACTGAAGAACCACTACGGCTCGGTACACAGTCCGAGCAGCCTTTCGCACAGCAACAGTTGCACGCCGTCGGTGCCGGCGCTTTCGGCCCAGATAAGAGATGTCCTGACGCCGACCGGAAAGCAGAAGCTGTTCTTCATTGACGGTCTGTTCGGACTGTACTCGGGCGGGCCGGGCGGAAGCCCGAACTTCAACCCCAAGCTGATCCTCATGAGTCGGGACACGGTTGCCTGCGACTATCAGGGACAGAATGTCATCAATGCCGAGCGGCAACGTCGCAGTCTGACACCGGTGAACTGCGCTCACATCACGATGGCGGCGCAGTCGCCGTACAACCTCGGCACGACCGATGTGAACTTGATAGAGATAAACAACCCGACCGGGATAGCCGAGCCGGGACGGTTGCCGAATAGCGCCGGTTTCGTTGTCGTGCCCGACCCGTTCCGCGGTCGAGCAACAGTTTCATTCTCACTGCCTGTGGCGTCGCCGGTCAGCATTGAACTGCTGAACCAGTCCGGTGCGGTTACGGCCAGCGTGTTTCGCGGCGAGCTTGGCCGGGGTCAACACCGGATTGCTGTCGTCACCGGGAACCGGCTTGCTGGCGGCACGTACTTCATGCGGGTGGCATCGAGAGCCGGTACAAGGGTAAGAAAGGTAACGGTACTCAACTAGGAGAAAGTGGATGACAGGCGAAATTCAGACACGAGATACCGGATTTAGGAGTGTCCTGGTTGTTGGCCGCAGACTGTTGACCGTAGCAGGCCTGTGTCTGTGCCTCGGCCTTGTTTTCTGCGGCTGCAATCAGGGGCCGGCGGCCAAGGATGTTGTTGACCTGATTCCCCTGGACAATGACATCAGCGGCTGGACCCGTACCGGCCCGATGCAGATTGCCGAAACCGGACAGCAACTCTACGACATGATTGACGGTGAGGCCCAGCCCTACATTGACAACGGATTCGTGAAGTGCGCGTTCCAGAAGTACTCTGGTACGGTCGGTTCGAACCAGGTCGAGCTTGAAGTGCGGGTCTTCGACATGGCCGATACTGCCAACGCCCGCAAGGTATATGAGGCGGTAACGACCGGCAGCGAAGTACCCTGGACTCAGGATAACCCCGGCGCCGCGGCCCGAATCGAGCAAAGTCTGTTCAGCTACAAGGTAGACTTCTGGGGCGACCGGTTCTATGTCTGGGTCACAATTCAGGACGCAACCGACCCAGGACTTGCAGTTGCGAAGTTCTTTGCCGGTAACATATGGGCAGCCATCAAGGAATGAGATGATGATTACGAAGCACACGCAATGGAAGCCGAAGCCAGTGAGACCGAGGAGCGGTCTCGGACGGACAGAATTCGTAACGCAGGAGAACCATGGACCGAGCCACGGCCTTACGAGGAGGGAGTTCATCGTGGCCGGGCTTGGTGTTGCATTCGCGGCGTTCTGGCCGCGCCAGCTTTTCGGGGCCGATACCAAGACCGAGCCGGCCGGGCCGGTGCTCGGCGTGGCCCGCGGAGACAAGAACAAGTTGGTCAAGACCGCGATTGACCAGCTTGGGGGCATCGGGGAGTTCGTCAAGGAGGGCGAGACAGTGTGCCTGAAGCCGAATATTTCGTTTGCGGCCAATGCCGAGTGCGGAGCCACGACTTCGGCCGGTGTGGTGAAGCAGGTGGTCGAGCTCTGTCTCGCGGCCGGTGCAGCCCGGGTGCTCATCGTTGACCATACAATTCAGGATGAGAAGCTATGCGTGGAGCGAAGCGGCATCGCCGCCGCGGTCACCGACAAGTCGAAGGTAAGTCTGGTGACACTCTCGAAGGAGCGTCAGTATGCTGAGGTCGAAATCCCCGGTGGCCGCGCGCTAAAGATGGCAAAGGTGGCTAGGGCAGTGCTGGAGTCCGACAAGCTCATCAATCTGCCAACTGCAAAGTCCCATTCCGCGACCGGCGTCAGCCTGGGGCTGAAGAACCTGATGGGGCTCATTTGGGACCGCGGGGCCCTGCACCAGATGAACCTGCACCAGGCAATTGCCGACCTCGCGCTTGTCATCAAGCCCGTCTTGACAATTGTGGACGCGACCCGGGCGCTGACTTCAGGTGGCCCGGGCGGGCCGGGCAAGACGGTTGTCCTGAATACCGTCGTTGCCGGGTCTGACCCGGTCGCGGTTGACTCCTACACTGTTGGTCTTACCCAGTGGTACGGTAAGGCTTTCACCGGCAAGGGCGTGAAGTACATCAAGGCTGCCTCGGAACTCGGACTGGGCGAGATTGACTCGGCGAAGATGGTGGTGAAGGAAGTAAAGGTCTAGTCAGCATCAAGCTACAGGCCCTATCCACGAAATCACTCACGCCATTCTCTCAGGGGATACGGAACCGAGGGACAGTGGAGTCCTGCGGTTCGCGAGACACACCATCAACCACTACTAACCCAGCGGTGGGTGTATTGCGGAGAGCATGATGCGTAGAGCCCATCGGCTGGTACGCTGGCTGATCCAGCTTGCGTTCCTTGCGTTGTTCATGCTTCTGTTTGTTCGGGCAAGGCATGGGGTGTCGCAGGTGCTTGGTGATATCTTCTACCGGTTCGACCCGCTCGTGTTCATCATCACAAGCATAGCGCTCAGAACCGTACTTGCCGCCGGGCTCGTGTCGCTCGTCGTGCTGGCCAGCACTTTGGTATTCGGGCGGTTCTTCTGCGGGTTTGCCTGTCCGCTCGGCACGGTGATTGACGTTTCCGATTCGCTCCTGCACCGGAAGCCCAAACCGGCCGACAGCACAAGACGCATCAAGTACGCATTGCTCTTGTTTCTGGTAGTTGCGGCGTTGCTTGGGGTTTCGCTAGCCGGCCTGCTTGACCCGCTGGCGATTCTCGGCCGGAGCCTGGCGCTTGGGTTCTATCCGGTCGCAAGCTATTTGGCCGGGCTTGCAACCAGTTTCCGGCCCGCAGTGTTTGCGGAGACATTCGTCGCCCTTGTCGTGTTCGTAACGATTCTGCTCCTCGGTCTTGTCGCGCCGAGGTTCTGGTGCCGGAACCTGTGTCCCTTGGGCGGGTTGCTTGGGCTCGGTTCCAAGGTCTCGTTGTTCAAGTTCTCCTTCACGGACGAGTGTCGGCAGTGCGGGTTGTGTGCAGAAGTTTGTCCGACCGGAGCAATAGGAAGGAGGACGGAGTCAGATACCAGAGGTCAGGATGCAGAATGCAGAACCGATGAGGGCAGAATCGAAATAGATTCCGGCGAGTGCATCGGGTGTCTGGCATGCCTTTACCGGTGTCCGCACCGCGCGGTTTCGTACCGCGTGCGTTTCAGGCCTGCGCGATTCGATATCGGCCGAAGGGAAGCGATTGTCGCAGTCGGGTCCGGACTAGTACTCGCACCCCTTGCCGGCAGCCTGATTCATGAGCGGCTCCAAGCCAGACTGATACGGCCGCCCGGCTCGGTTCCGGAGCGAGAGTTCCTGTCGGCGTGCGTTCGCTGCGGCCGGTGCCTGAAAGCGTGTCCAACCAACGGACTGCAACCGTGCGTGCTTGAGGCCGGGCTTGCCGGTATCTGGACCCCGCGGCTCGTGCCGCGCGTTGGTGGATGTGAGAGTAGTTGCAATTTGTGCGGGCAGGTGTGCCCGACTGGCGCAATCCGCCGGTTGAATCTTGAGGAGAAGAGTTATGCCCGTATCGGGACTGCGGTTGTTGACCGTTCCCGGTGTCTGGCTTGGGAGCAGGACCGTGCCTGTCTTGTGTGTGACGAGGCGTGTCCATACAACGCAATCGAGGCACGGGCTGGGCCCGGAACTGTGCTCTGCCCAGTGGTGGATGAACGCATCTGCGTGGGCTGTGGCCTGTGCGAGTCGCGCTGTCCGATTGACGGGCCAGCCGCAATTCAAGTGTTCTCGCTTGGCGCGGAGCGCAGGCGTTCTGGCTCGTACAAGACCGAGGAGAAGGTCAGGCTGCGCCAGTGCGGAGAAGAGCCAGCAGAAGACATTCCATCTGGGTTCATCCAGGAACAGTGACCAACAAGTGGTCAGGTGGTTTTCGACATCGGGTAGGCGGCTTCACGTTAGTCGGCCTGCTGCTGACATTCTGCCTTAGTCTGGCCCTGGGCCTGAAGGCGGTTGCGGAACGGCCGATAATCCTCGACGCCGCGGCTGACAAGTACGCGTCTGAGCTAGTGTTCATCACAACCGCGTCCGGCATCTACACCTTCAACCGGAACACCGGGACGTGGGGTCGGATTACCCAGGCGAGCGGATTGCCGGACAACCGCATCAATGTGCTTGGTCTGGACCGCGGGATTCTCTGGGCCGGGACCGATTCAGGCCTTGGTTCGGCCGACATCAAGCTCGGTGATTGGCAGGTGTTCGACCTTGGTGCCAAGGCCGAGGGTCTGGCCTTTGACGAGGACTACGCGTGGGCTGCGGGCGAGTTCGGCCTGGCGCGGTTCGACCGGTACGCCGAGACTTGGGAAAAGGTTCTGCTAACGCCGATTCGTGACATCGCCACCGACGCGGACTATCTGTGGCTTGCGACCGACTCCGGCGCCCTGCGCTATAGCTGTAAGTTCGGCCGGGTTGAACCGGTTACCGGTCCGAGGCTTGCGTTTGATCGGGTTATCGTCCTGCCCGGAAGGGTGTGGTTTTCCGGGCCAGGAGGTATTGCGTCGGTACGCCGCGGCACTGGACAATGGGCAGAGTACACGGAACTGCACATCACGGACTGGGCTGACATCGGCGACTCACTGTTTGTTGTCTCTGACGGACAGGTGTTTCTGTACGAGCCGAAATCTGACAACCTGGTCCGGTTCCGCGATGTCGAGTTGCCGGGCCGGGTCGGGGGAATCTGCCCGTATGGGCAGGAGCTTGCGTTTGCGCTTGAGTCGAGCATCTTGGTGTACAATCAGGGTGACCGCAGCCTGAAGACTTACACGACCGGCACCGGGCTTGAGCCGGATTCGTTCCTTGACGTTTTTGCAGACAGTCGGTTTCTGCTTGTGGTCGGCCGTGCTGGGATTCAGATACTGGACCGGCAGACCGGCATCTGGAAGAAGGAAAAGATTCAGCCGGTCAGGCCAAAAAGCAGCCGGGTTGTGTACCTCGACGATGCCGGTGCGCACCTGCGGCTCGTGCCGGATACCGACGTGCGGCTCAGTGGCCGGGCCTGGTATTCAGATTACCGCACGTTTGCCCGAGGCGCGGGCACGCATTCCTGGTCCGACAACATCGGGCTGATGATTGGAGCCGAGCACGTGAGTGGACGGGCCCTGTCGTTGTACTACGATGACGCGGACCGCAAGCAGGTGATGTACGGCGCTCAGTATCGGGGCACAGGCCGAGATATCCTGAGCAAAGTCGCGGCCGGAAGGCTGGAGTCGCAGTTCTCCGAGTTTGACCTGGTGCCGGCGCCGGCAATGATCGGTGCCAGTGCGCGGCTCGCGCACGAAACTAGCCGGCTCGACGGCCAGGCCGGCAGGATGCAGTCAAGGCAACGTAGCGATTACTTCTACGGCCGGACCGCACAGAAAGTTGCCGCGATTGCCGACATCGGATACAGCCGGGGCTCGTTCTTCCGGGTGTCCGAACTGAGGGGCGGGTTCGCGCCGGGCGCAGACACGGTGTTCGTGGACGACCGTAGCGCTGCGACCAACGGTATTGATACCAGAGTCGGCTATACGGTCGGCGGCATCTCAGGCGACTTCGATGTGCTTATCAACGGTCTTGACTATTTCATTGACTATCGGTCCGGCATCATCCATTTTCTCTCAAGCCACAAGGCGACCGACGTCATTGTGCTCGCGCTTGCCGGCAAGACGGTTGTGATTCAATCCGATTCGGTCCAGGACCGCATGCTTGAGAACCGGTACTTTGTTGGGCCAGGCATTGTGCCAGGCTCGTTTGAGCTCGTTATTGCCGACACGTCGGGTGTGGTGCACCCGCTCAGTGAGTTCGGGTTGGATGCGGACCGCGACGGCCGGGTTGACCCGGAGTTCCTCAGTTGTGACCTTGGCTGGTTATCTTTTCCGGGCGACCGGCCGTTTCCGACCGAGGTGTACGAGGACAGCGTACACGTCTACACGATGAACGTCAGGTTCCGCTCCAAGTCCGACTTCTACTTTCTTGCGCACGCACCGGTGGAGCGTGCCAGCGAACGGGTACGGGTTGACGGCGAGCCCATGATCCGCGGCTCGGACTACGTGATGGACTATACGACGGGCGTGCTCCTGTTCGTGCGCGACGACATCGTTTCGGACTTCAGCGAGGTTGATGTCGAGTACTCTTCGGTCGAGCAGGAACAGCAGGCGTGGTTGTATTCAGTTCAGCCGGTCGTAAGTCTCGGTCGGCTGCTTTCGGTCGGGCCTGGGTTTGCCGGCATCGAGACCGAGCGGTTCGCCTTTGTTGCCGCCCGGGCCGAAGCCGGGACCGGAACGAATCGCAGCGTCAAGTTCATGCCGCAGGTTGCGATAAGTACCGAACGGGCATTGGCTCAGGCGCATTCCTTGACTGCGAACTATGACATCTACCGGCTGCAGGCTGAGTACCGGGGATATGGCGATGGGTTTGGCGCGTTTGGCGCGGCTGACCGGCGGTATGGCAAGCTGCGGCACAGTGGGGCCGCAGACTTGGGTGTGGAACCGCTTACTGGGCTTGTGCTTGGTGTTCAATTCCGGCGCGAGTCCCAGGCAGATTCAGCCGGAGCTGGGCAAATCGCCCAGTACGCAAACGGCCGGCTGAGCTTTGCCCGAAGCGGACTGCCGTCTGGATACGCGCTCGTGGGACAGGATGACCTGCCAACCGGCCGGACTAAGCGGGCGAAGCTCAATGCCGGGTACGAGTTCACTGTTCTTGGGACAAAGCTCAGACTCGACGGGCTGGTGCACGGAGTTCGGGTCAGACCAGATTCGGGAGCGGGCCGGAGTTCACTTGAGTACGCTGCCGATGCCGGGTTTGCGCTGCCCTTTCCGGTTCAGGGCAATCTAAGGTTTCGGCGAGACATTTTGCCGGCCGAACGGTGCGAGCAGGACGTGCGGGTGCGCCTGAACATCGACGCCATACCCGGGCTCTACTACACCGGAAGCTACCAGCTCGAAGCCATGGACTATCGGCCAACCCGGACGCGGGACTTGTCGCTGGCCAGCTACTTCTACAACGACCTCCACGTGGCGCCGGGCCGGTGGTTATCGGGTCTAAGCATTGTGAACATGTCGCTCGGAACCGGTAGCTCATTCGACGAGTACTGCCCTGGTATCGGTGAGGGCTACAGTGTTCCGGTATTTGCGTTCGGGCCGCTTGAAGACGTGGCTGTGTCAAGCGCGGGTCGAACCGGCAGCGTGTACGGTCTAGTGCAGCTCAACCCACGGGCTGAGCTTGCGGTCCGGATCAAGCGGACACTGAGCCGGAGCGGGCAGTCGTTCTACGGCCTGCCGGTACTCAAGCCAGTAGTCGAGGACGAGGTTCGGGTTGACTACGAACCGAGCCGAGTCGGGCTTCTAGTTGGAACGTGGAACCGCCGGGCTGGGTCGGGCTACCCGGCGGAAACGGAGCAGAGCTTCTACTTTGAATGGGGCCGGCCTTGGTCAACCAGAGTCCGAACCAAGCTCTATGGCACCTTTCGGGACAAACAGGACCGGTACACGCAGGCATCAGCCGGACAGGCAGAGCTGCGGGGCAATCTGCAGACGCTGTGCCGGTTCAGCGACAAGTCGTACGTCACGCTTGACCTCGGTGCTTCACGGCAGACCTCCGACACGACCAGTATTCGGCCCGCAGCATTCAGCACTAAGTATTCTGTTCTGCCGGGTTTGGGCCTCAACCTAAACCTGTTCCGGTTTCTCTACCTGCAACTGAACTATCAGGCAAACCTGCCCTTATCCGGCCCGGGGACTCACACCGTTTCGACCAAAGTCACGGGTCAGTTCTGAGCCAAGCTGGATGGCCTGTTCAGCGTGACCCGGCGGTTGGGGTCGACGGTTGGGGTCGACGGTTGGGGTCAGGTCCTGCTTCTTGACTTTCGAGGTATTCATGAAGTCCCAGTGACACGGTGAAGGATTCTCTGCCGGTGAATCGCAGTGACGTCGAGTCTCGAGGATACCGGCCCGGTGGCTGGTTTCGGCCTTGGACGTGCTTGTAAGTGAAGTTTTCCCGTATGGGGGTTACTTACCAGACTGATTGGTAGGCGAATTAGCCGGCCGCGAGGAAGGCCGCTTGGCGAGCCGGCTGGTCGGCTGATTCCTGAGCCGGCTTCCGGGTTGGTTGCCGGACAAGTAGGCCGGCTGGTCTCAGGGCCGGTTGGAAAGCCGGGTTCCCGGCTGATTGGCCGGTTGGTGTCCTGGCTGGCTGGTGAACCGCCAGGTCGGCGGATTGCCAAGCCGGTTTCCAGGCCGATTGGTCAGCCGGTTGGATAGCGGATTGGATGGTTGGTCTCCCGGCTGGTTGGCTGGCGGATTCCCCGGCTGACTGGTGAGTAGTGCTGGAATCGGGCAACAGAACCGGACTCAGGGAAACGGAACCCGGGGTCAGGTCTTGAATCTTGCGCTTCGCGGAAGCTAGACCTCCGCACGCTGCCGCTTGACACGTGCCGGATTCGGAGTAGAAGTTGAGCGTGAATAATGACACCGGGCCGGCACTCACGCGGGACAGAGAGGCAGAGATAGTTCGGTACTCGAATTGGGCGAACTAGGGGCCGCAATCACAAAAGGATACCGATGAAACGGGTATGGTGCGTTGTGCTGGTAGCAGCAACCGCAGGCTCGGCCGCAATGATGCTGGACACGGTGGATTACCGATTTTCGGCCAAGGGGCTGACCGGAGTCGGCTTCAGGTCGAGCGACGTCTCGGTCACGGCTGTTGTCAGAGCCGATACCGGTCAGGACGTATTGTTCCGGTGTTTCAAGACGCGCGTGGCCGGTGACACAACCGGTTTTCGGACCGGAGATTTGGAAGTCAGCGTGCTCGACGCCGACTCCCAGCTCGCGCTAATCAGCGCTTCGTGCTCAAGGGGCGATTCCTGCCCGCGTTGCTCGCTCGACATACTGCTGCCGCGTGCGGTCGGTTTCTATGCCGACCTTAGCTGCGGGTCGAAGAACCGGGTTATGGTGGATGGGCTAGGCGCGATGGCGTTCGTGCACCTTTACACCGGTGACGTGCGGGTCCTGAACCACCGCGGTCCGGCAGACGTTTGCGGTCGCAGTGTCGTCTGTGTGGTTGACGACCAGAAGCCGACCGACACGCTGTTGCTCAAGGCCGAAGGTACACTCACGCTCTACTACCCTGACAGCATCCGCGCCGAGGTACACGTGCTGCCGTGTTCCAGCCCTGCGGTCGAGGGACTCAAGACTTCGTTCGGGATGAGTACCTGCATCACTGATTACATTCTCAACCCGGACGCTCCGGGCCCGAATCGGTACGTGAACCTCGCAAGCAATGGTATTGTCCGTGCGCGCTCGGCGTATTCAGAGGATGAGAAGTAGGGCTGGTTACCCGACAGCGGCATTGACTCGTTGGGTAAGAGTCCTGGAATCAGTCATCGCGCGGGCTGGCAGCAGGACCGCGCAAGGAGGAACGATGAATCGCAGGCAGTGCTGGGTTGTGTTTGTAATCGTTGCGCTGGTGCCAGTCTCGGTTTCGGCCCAGTGGCAGAGGCGCAATCTTGGTAGTCTGGTTACTGCGTGGAGCGTGTCGGCCGCAGACCTGGATGGAGATTCGGACATTGACGTTGCCGCGACCGGCTGGAACCCGGGCGAGCTTGCCTGGTTTCGCAATAACGGCACGAGTTTCACCAAGGTGACAATCGAGGCGCCGATGTATCGGCCGCGGGCGATTTTCCTTGCGGACTTGAACCGAGACAGTGACATTGACATCCTGACTGTGACCGACGACGCCGAAGACCAGGTGTTCCGGTTCGACAACAACGGTTCAGCGAGTTTCACCCGCTACACGGTTGGCAGCCTGAATGACGGCGAGGATGTGTTTGCGGTTGACCTGGACAAGGACTCAGACGTTGACGTAGTTGCGGCCGCGCTGTGGGGCTACGAGGTGGCGTGGTTTGAGAACAACGGCAGCCAGGTTTTCACGAAGCACGGCATCGAGACAACGACTGCGCCGGTGTACGCAGTATGGCCGGTTGACCTGGATAGGGACTCGGACATTGACATCATCTCGGGCATCGGGTTGAATGGCGCCGGAGTGTGGTGGTACGAGAACGACGGCAGCCAGACCTTCACCAAGCGGATGATTGATGCCGGGACACCGTTGAACGATGTTTGGCCCGGAGACATTGATGGCGACGGCGATATTGACTTCTTCACCGCGGCGATTTTCGGCGACGCTTTCTTCTGGTACGAGAATGACGGCAGCCAGGGGTTCACCAAGCACATGATTGCTGCTGGTGCCAACCCGATTTCGATTTACGGCGCAGATTTCGACGGCGACTCAGACGTTGATGCGGTCGGTACTGAGCTGGTCGAGGGCAAGGTAGTGCTGTTCTACAACGACGGCAACGAGAACTTTGCGCGTGTGGTGCTGGACAACACGGTTTACATGCCGGCCGAGGTTTTTGTGGTTGACTTGGACAGGGATTCGGACCCCGACGTCCTCGCAGCGATTGACGGCGATGACATCGTGTTGTGGTACGAGAACCTGAGGCCGAGCGGCAGTTCTGAGCCACCGCATCGGGCCGGGCCGGAGTTGGTTTCCAGCGCCACGTTCGTACGCGACCGCATATGTATCCGGCTTGCAGCCGGCTTGGAGCGACCAGGTTCAATCCGGCTGTGCGACCGGTTGGGCCGCAAGTTGTGCGAGCAGACAGTTCCGGCCGGAGAAACCGAGGTTGTACTTGAGGGAGTTGCTACCGGCCAGCTTGGGGCCGGGGTCTATTTCCTTGAGCTGGGGCTTGCCGGGTCAGGCCGCGGTCGGCGTCTGAAGCTGGTCAGGTTCTAGAGCTTAGATTGCTTCGATTGTCGAGGGCGGTTTCGAAGCAATATTGTACGTTACACTGACGACGCCCGGTACTTCGGTCGTGATGCGCTGGGCCAGGCGTTCAAGTGTCTCAAACCGAACACGGGTTGGCCTGGCTTCGCGCGCGTCGGTGCTGTCCCAGCAACGCACCTCAATCTGATGGCCGAACTCGCGGCGACCTTGTCTGATACCGGTAACATTGTCGGCATGGAGAATTGCAAGGTACTGGAACGCACCAGAATCCTTGAACGTTTCTTCGACAATCGCGGTTGCCTGGCGTACGATTGCGACTCGTTCGGACGTGACTTCGCCGATGATGCGCGCAGCCAGGGCCGGGCCCGGAAACGGGAATCGGTCATAGACTTCTTTAGGCAGGCCCAGCGCCTTGGCAACTATCCTGACCGCGGCCTTACGTAGTTCGGTGAGTGGTTCTACGACCTTGTACCCGTATTCTTTCATTGGGTCAATGCCGAGCTGCTCTAAGATGTTGTGCTGTCGTTTTACCCCGGCGACGGTCTCTTCGATGTCGGTGAGATTCGTGCCCTGGAGCAGGTACTTTGCGCCGCTGGAGCGCACGATGTCGGCGAAAACCTGTTTGTAGAATGCCCGGGTGATTGCTTCGCGCTTTTCCTCGGGGTCGGTTAGGCCGGCAAGCGCGCGGAAGAATACCTCCTGGGCCGGGACCAGCTCGACCCTGACACCGAGCGCGGCGAAGGTTGAAACGACATGTTCCGGTTCACCTTTGCGCATCAGGCCGTTGTCAACGAACACGGTGCGCAGCCGGTCACCCAGGGCGAGGTGGCCGAGCATCGTGACGACCGAAGAATCTACTCCACCGGAAAGGGCGTTGATGGCCAGGCCGTTGCCGACTTCATCGGTGATTTCCTTCACCTTCTGGACGATGAACTGCTCTGCGTCGAGTTCTTGCGGGGTGATTTCCTTGATTGACATCTTACCTCCTTGGCTAGGCGGCTACCTTGAGATTGCCGAGCCGGACAGCCTTTGGACCGTGATAGGACTGATAGACCTGAGTTTCTCTCGAGTAGCGAGCATCGGCCAGGGCTTCGAACCAGTTGCCGACGAGTAGGCCGCCCTTGAACGGCGTGGTATTGCCATTCTTGTGAAGTTCGCCCAGTCTGATTTCCACCGCGAACTGACCCGATGCCACATCAACGCTGAACGCCGAGAACGCGCGCACGACAACGCAGTCAGCCGAGGTCAATTGCTCGATTGGGTTCTGGCCCGGAGGGATCAGAGTGTTGCCCAGGGTTCCGGCAGGCTGAATGCCCTGCTCAAGGAGTCCAAGGTAGTAGAAGTAGCGTCGGGGCCCAATCAGCCCGTCGTAGCAGCCGTCCTTGACGACGGTTACCGGCCGGCAGGGGGTGGCGTCGGCTTCGAACAGCCGGCCACTGCGCAGACCAAATGGCACGAGCGGGTCTGAGACAAGATTCAGGGGCTCTCCGGCCAGCGGCTTGTCTGCCCAGACCGATTTGCCTTTCTCGTATCGGCCGGTCTTCTCGTACACCATCCGGGCGTTGGCATGAAACACCAGTGGCGAATTCTGCAGGGTGAGAAAGTCAGCGGCTGCTTCTCCTGAAAGTACGACCGGGCCCTGCCAGTGGGGCGGAGGCGAAGCAAGCGCGATGTCGCGGGCTGCAGCGGCGTACTCAGCCACGATTGCTTCCGGGTCCAAGTCCGAGAGCCGACGGCAGGACAGGCGGGCAGTGTGTTCGCCTACCTTGTCATCTGAGGGCCGACCGAGGAAGCATATCTCAACGTCAATTCTCGTGGCTGGATAGACTAGGTCAAGGCCGGCCGAGCTGAGCGTCCGCACACGGGTTCGGTGAATGAAAACCTCCAGGTTGGATACTGCGACACCCGGCTTATTCGCGCATGCGGCGACGATGCGATTGTTGAACTGCTGGCCGCGTTCAATCAGGGCCGCATGGTCAAGTCCGGCTAGTTGCGGGTCGGCCAGTTCCACTTCCGGGTAGTGCTCATCCTTCCCAGGTAAGGGAAATGGTTTGTTGCGTTGGCTACGGCACGCGGCAACCAGATTGGCTGTCACCGTCTTCAGCACGGCCTCGTGGTCAGATGTGAACTGGCCGGATGCGTCGCCAAGCCAGGTTGAGCCATCTACCTCGAATGAGGAGAAGATGGTGACCTCCACGGTTTCTGACGGAGAGGAGATTACTTCGCGCGGATGCGGGTTTTCGTGGGCAATGAACCGTCCGGACTCCACGGTATAGATTGCCGGCAGCCGGATGATGGTCAGGGAGTCTGTTTCCCGGCTGGAAAGTATCCAGTCACTGACGCCATCTGCCTTGTCTAGATACTCTCGGATGCGTTCCAAGTTCATTCGTTTCCTCCGGTCGCCGTCTTCTGCCCGCAGCGCTGATTTCTGATAACTTGTATCTGGCACCTTACTTCCTCGGTTTTCATCGTCTACCCCAGTTTCATTCGACAGCGGATGTACGGCCCACCGCTGGCGTTGCGCACCCATTCCTTGTGGCCCTTGCCGCAGGTGCCGGCCGAGGTCGTGTCCAGTTCGGTCCCGACCGCATCCACGCTGGCAAGCACGTCTGGCACGTATCCGGTGACGCCGACCTGGTAGTGGCGCCGGCCGGTAAGCTGGCCGGACTTTATCTCAAGCCCGTGCAGGACCTGAAGTTGGACACCCCAGCCGAGTGGGTCTTCCATACCGGATGTCATTCGTTGTAGCAGCACGCCCGAGTCAGTTGTGGCAATCATTTCGTCTCTGGTCATCCCGCCTTCTGCCTTGGGCCGCGGCAAGAAGTAGGTGCAGGTCATCCTGGCGTAGATCGGACGGCTCCATGTTTCCAGCCGGCCGGACGCGGACTGCTTCAGACCGGGCAGTCGGTCCTTCATCAATAGGTACGAGTATCGGTCGCACATCATCGTGGGCTGGAGGATGCCGTTCTTGACGAGAACGACCGGTTCCTCGGCCAGTACGCCGTCGTCCGAGAAGAAAACCGAGCCATTGGTACCGGGCCGGCCTGGCTCATCAACGATGTTCACGAGGTCGGAGCCGACCCGCTTGCCGATGAAAAGAAGCGCCCGTGCTGCGCCGCGCATCATCGTGTCGAGTTCACAGCCGTGGCCGAATGATTCGTGCGCCAGGGTGCCGGCCACGTCCGGGTCCAGGATGCAGTGGTACTCGCCGGGCTCGAGCGGAACCGCGGCTAGGCATGCGACCGTCTCGTCGGCCATCGCATGGGCCCAGGAATCGGTCGCGGGTCTGAGCGCTTCCCAGCCCGGGCCGGATAGCTTGTCGTAGTTCTGAATCTGCTTTGTGCCGTCAGCAGCAATCGCGACCGCGAACAAGATGGTGCGGACGACTTCGCTTGAAAGAAGCCGCGGACCGTCGCAGAACAGCCGGTACTCGGCCAGCGACCGGTTCACAACCTGGGTCATTGCGATGCGCTTGTCCCGGCCGGAGATGGCCTCGTACAACCGGCCGCACAACTCCTGACGTTCGCTGGTCGGGATGACAAGCGGGTCCTGCTCGTACTGGGTGCGGAAGTGTCGGTCAAGTGAAGGGCCGGTATCCGGAACTGGGCCGGGTTTCACCGAGAGTGAGGCGGCCAGGCCGCGAGCCAGGTTCTTCAGATACCAGCGGTCCTGCAGCCGGTTCGTTGCCACCGAGTGAAATGTTGCTCCGTCCCAGGCGGTAATTCTGATGCCCGGGTCAGGCAGGATGGGCATCACCTTTTCTTCGCTCTTGGTCTTGAACACGCTTACGCCACCCTGCTGAGTCACGAGCGCACTGGCATAGGGTGCTTTCTTCCTTACCTCGGCCACAAGCTCTGGCAGGAATCCGCGCAGGTTTTCTAGTTCTTCAGGCAGGCGCTGGCTCATGCTTCACTCCTTCTGGTCGGGCATTCGCAACTTAGGTTTGCCGGACACTGGCAACTTGTCACTCTACTAAGAGACAGCCTTTGCGTTCGTACTCCTGGAACAGCCTGCCCCAAGGCGTCTCCTTGCGCCAGCGTTCGTACACCCGCTTGTACCGCAAGGGCCACTGGATGACATCGTGGTTCACGGCCGATACGAGTATGGGGAAGAAGACCAGGGGTGGCCGGAGTACGAGCTTCTGTAAGAACTTAGTCGGTCCGTACCATGACAGCCAGCCGAGAAACCGGTGGAAGTTGTATCCGACGTCAAAGCCCCAATTCTCTTTGGACACGTCGTCGCCCACGAGCTCAATTTCCTTCGGGTCGCCGACGCCAAGACCACGTTCGTGCGCGAGCCGGATGTAGCCGATGGACAAAGGATCAAAACCCATCAGCTTGGCCGCAATTGCGTCAATCGCAGTCTGGTCTCCGGAGGCAAGAATCACGTTTTTCACCACCGGAGTCATTGTGCGCGGACCCGGGCCATTGCCTGCGGTCGTACCGTCCATCACTGCAAAGATGCCGGAGTGGATTTCCTTCTGGATGGCGAGAAGGTCAACCAGGGTCTCGTGGATCCAGGTATGGGTATAGTGGCGGTTGGTTGTGAGCAGTCCGCCGAAGGCGTTCTTCATCGCGCCGGTGGTGGTGGTATAGATGTGACATTTCACTGTGGGCAGATGGACGATGTTCTTGCCGAAGAAGTAGTCCGGCAGGCGCAGGCCTTTGGGATAGACTTTGTGCAGTGCAAGTAGCTCTGATTTCGGTTTGTACGGAACCCATTTGATGTCCTCTGCCTTGAAGTTATACAGGACCGGCAGATTGCACTTCCTGAATATCGGCACGTAGCGGTTCAGGTCCTCGCCCTTGTGCGTATCTATCACCACGGTCTTGTTCTGCACTACCGACAAGTCCGTGTATCCCAAATCCCGCAGACCCAGTACCGTGCCCTCAAGTTGCCACGGCGTAGTATTGGCCGAAGGCATCGGAAAGTGCCAGGAGATGTTGTCCTTGAGAATCGTGGTCTTGCCTGGGGAAAGGAACCGGTCGGCTTCAGCAAGACGGATGAGCCGACGATAGTCGTCGAGCACGGTTTCGGGTCTAGTGAACAGGACGGCAACTTTGGCCCTGGTTGGCATGAGCGGTGATTATAGCAGTTCGGAACGCAACTGCAACCGGGGGCGTTGAGAGTGCTAGGGCGCGACCGGCAGGAATCTGACCGGCATGACCACAGGGTTGTCCTGACTCTCGAGGACGCAGACATAGATGCCGGCAGGAACTAGTCGGCCTGACTCGTCGGTACCGTCCCAGATGATGCTTGACCCGCCACGCTCCACACCGTCTGATTCAATACAGCGAACCAGGCGTCCGGCAGTATCGTGGATGCGAAGGGTAGATAGCCGGAACTCTGAGGCAGGTGTCACCGGGGCCAGGTTTATTGTGGTCTTGGTTCGAAATGGGTTCGGCGAGATGGCTATTGACCCTGCCGGGCCAGTGTCGGTGCCACGTTCCCGAAACTGCGGTCTTGAAGGACCGGGGACGCAACATGAGTCAGACGCAGTAGATCGGTCGAACGCAGCTCGTTCGCGTTCCGGGTTTGAGGCAAGCCGGGCCAGGTGCGCGGTAACAAGGGCGCGGTGCGAGCTTGTTGAAGTCGGCAATGTCCATTCCGGATGTACGAGATACGCCTGCCGCACGAGCTGGTACACCTTGGGGTCGTAGTCACAGAGCTGGAGCCAGTCAGCAAGCGGCGTGTAATCGGCGTAACTACCAGTTCCATTTACAAAGCGCGAGAATTTCGGGTCTATCTCTGAACCGTCCCACATGACTCGAGTCAAAGTGTGAGCAAGACACCTGAGGTCTGAGTCGTTGAACACCGTACCGTGGCCACGGGCCTCGAGTGCGAACGATATGTCCAGGTTGGCATGGGAAATGTCTTCGTAGCGCATCGGCTGGCTGGCCAGGAGCCAGTGCGACCATAGCCAAGCATCGTGCATCGAGTCGTGAGCCAGGCTGGACCGGAACATCCGAGCCATTGAATCTGGTACACTCAAATAGAAAGAGCGGGGAACCGGGCCAACTGAACCGGTAATGTCGGATAGAACCAGCAGTAGGTTCCCGAAAACCAGAAACTGGTTCTGCGGCAGCGGATTCCAACCGCCGAATCCGGCCAGGTGTTCGGCATCGCCGCGACAGGAGTTCCAATTAACAAACCACTTGGATACGATGTTCGCCTCGATGACTGATAGATAGTATCTAGCCCTCGCTCCGAATTGTACCCAAAGGTCCGGTGTCGTAAGCACAAGCCGACAGAATCGGGCCACCGGCAGACAGATCTGCGCGTCGTGGACTAGGTATTCCTGATAACTGCTGTCAGGGTCGTACCGACTCGTGCCCCAACCGAGAAATTTGTCCCGATACCCAGGCCAGAATCTGCCCGAGTCAGGTGCATCGCTCATCAGGGCGATCATTGTGTCAGCGTGGACGCAGAACCGGCTGAGCCAGAATGTGTCTTTGGTTGTGGTGTACATGACAAGGTAAGATTGCAGAAGGTAAGATTCCCACCATGCAAGGTCAGCCGAACTGGTATGGCCGAACGCACGGAACTCATTGGCTTTGTGCCACGCTACATACCGGTCCGTCCACTGTTCTATCGCTATCGTCCGTCCCAAGCTGGCGAGAGACGAACCGGCCAGCACCAGGACCGAAGCTAGAACCGCGGATGTTCTGGTTCTTGTGTGACTCTGCTGGTCGACTCTTGCGGCGTGAATTCTGGCATCGCGGGTGCTAGGCCACAAGGTCAGTTCCTCCGTCTGGCGTATCAAAACAGTCGCCCCGACTCAGGCCGGCAGAGCTGTGCTGCCCGGGCTAGTGAAGAGTAGTCTTGCTCAGCGGTCTTCCCTCCGGTACGGGGTCAACAATTGGTGCCGGCTCAGCGTCCAACTTGGGTCCGCTTCGAGGGAAACCGACCTTTGGTTGTCTGGTTCTAGACAGAAAAGCTACGAGTGCTTCCGAACAAAGCATTCCCCGCTTCGGGCTTCGCGGCCCACGGGCCGGAATGCAGACGAGCGTACCTTGATTGATGCCGGGCAGACCCGGCACAGCAGGCGTGTCCCACATCCGAACCTCCTCTCAATATCCCCCGGTCCGACAGTAATGCTGCTTAGTTGTTCCAGTCGAGGTAGCTGAAGAGGACCTCGCTACCTCAGCCTCGGAACAATTGTAGCGCAGAATTCAAGCGAAGTCAAAACCCGCGAGCGCGTAGTTCGGACAAGACGGACGATGTGCAGAGAGCGGACCGCAGTGAAAGTGTGCCGCCGATACCGGGAGTGATTGACAGGTGTGGCTTTATCGCCTAGAATCCGCCGCGCCATGAAAACGCTTTCGGTGAACATTGACCACGTTGCTACCCTGCGCCAGGCCCGGGGCGAGCTTTTCCCAGACCCGGTGCAGGCCGCGGCTCTGGTCGAGCTTGGCGGTGCTGATGGCATAACCGTGCACCTGAGGCAGGACCGCCGGCATATCAATGACCGGGATGTCGAGCTTCTGCGCAGGACCATCAAGACCGAGCTGACTGTGGAGATGGCCGCGACCGAGGAGATGATACGGATTGCCTGCCGGGTCAAACCGGACCAGGTGACGCTTGTGCCTGAGCTCGTCACCGAGCGGACTACGACCCGGGGTCTTGACCTGCTGACGGAAGCGCGCGGGCTTGACGACAAGGTGCGGCGTCTGAAGCGAGCCGGCATCAGGGTAAGTATGTTCATCGAACCACACCCCAAACAGGTTGCGGCCGCGGCCAAACTCGGGGCCTGGGTTGTGGAGTTAAACACAGACCGATACAGTCGGGGCTGGCGCAGGAAGCCGGCGCTGCTTGAGGAGCTCGTACAGGCGCAGGCGGCGGCCAAGGACGTGGGTCTTGTTGTCCATGTCGGTCACGGCCTTGACTATCTGAACGTCGTGCCCATTGTGGAGCGAGGCATCGCTGAAGGGTTCAGTATCGGATTTTCCATCGTGGCCCGTGCGGTTGCAGTCGGACTGCCGGCCGCAGTGGCCGAAATGAAACGAATACTAGCGAAATGCGGATAGTGTCCCCAGGTCCAAGAATCAATAGTTCAGAACCGAGCTGCGGGTTGCGGCAGGCAGGAGGACAGATTTGAGATACGCCAGGTTGAAGTTCGGAATTCTGATAGTTGCGATCGTTCTGGGACTATGGTCCTTGTACCCGACGTTCCAGTTCTACTTCGTGCTGCCTGGGCAGGAGCGGGCTCTGAATGCACGTCTGTCCGAGGCAACCACGCGGAACGACAGTCTGAGGGTACAGACCGAGATTGCCAAGTTTCAGAAATACAAGACGTCGGTGCACAAACGTTCGATTCATCTGGGACTGGACCTGGTGGGCGGAATGCATCTGGCTCTGGAGGTGGACAAGGCCGAGCTGACCGCCGAGCAGGCGCGGGACGCAGGTGACCGGGCGCTGGAGGTAATCCGCAACCGGATTGACCAGTTCGGTGTGTTTGAGCCGATAATTCAGAAGGTCGGTCAGGACCGGATTTTGATTCAGCTCCCAGGCGTTGACCGGGAGCGCGCCAAGAGTCTCATCGGTCAGACGGCACAGCTTACCTTTCATTTGGTCGCCGAGGAGCGAGTAGCGTACGATGCGATGAAGGTGATTGACGAGAAGTTGAGTGTCGAGGCTGGTGATTCGAGTGCGGGAGCTACGGCCGTGGATTCGTCCCGGACCGATACGGCCACAAGCGACACGTGGACAAGACAGTTCTCGCGCGAAGCTGGCAGTCTTACGAGCTATGTGCAGACCGTGGGCGGCGACTTTGCGGTGGAGGAAGCGGACTATCCTGAGTTTGCCGGGCTGCTGGAGCGGTCCCGGCCGTACTGGCCTAAGGACTACCAGTTTCTCATGGGGCCGCTCGAGAACTACCAAGGCCGGACAATACGGAGGCTGTATCTATTGAAGTCAGAGCCGGAGTTACGCGGCTCGGCCATCAAGGATGCCCGGCCCGCACCGTACCAAGGGTCGGACCCCTCGCTTTCAAACACCTGGATTGTAAGCCTCAAGCTGGAGCGCAAGGATGCGGCGGTATTCGCCCAGGTCACGGGCCGCAACATCGGCCGGAGGCTGGCGATTGTGCTTGACAACGTTGTGAAGTCAGCACCGGTAATTCAGACCAGGATTCCGGACGGCAACGCGATGATAACGACGAACGAAGTGAACCCGGACGAGGCGCGAGATTTGTCCATCGTGCTGCGCTCGGGCGCACTGCCTGCGCCGGTGAGCATCGTCGAGGAGCGTTCGGTCGGGCCGTCCTTGGGAAACGACTCCATTCGTCGGGGCATTCTGGCCGG
>JBDRUN010000025.1 GCA_039801365.1 candidate division WOR-3 bacterium | reverse complement strand
AGTCGCCCAGATCAGCCGGGGTCCAGCCAACCTCGAAGGTGACCGTCTTCTCTTCATTGTATCCCAGGCTGATGGTCTTCACTTCGTTGTACACCTCGGCATCGGTCGGCCCGGTGATGACAACCCGGACCGGAACAACGGGCTCGGGCACTTCGCCATAGTTCTTGACCTTCACCCTGGGGAAGATCTCTTCGTTTAGGTACTCCGTACCGGACGGAACGTCAATCGCGGTCGCTCCCACGTCATTGAAGACAGGCAGCTTGACGGTGAACGCGTCTGTTAGGGTTGCGGTTCCGCCGCCCGGGCCAGAGTTCGTCACCGAGACGTCGCGTGCACCAGGTACCGCGGCAGGGTCAATGGTGATGTTAGCCGTTATCTGGTTTTCGTTATCAACCGTGGTCGAATTGATGGTGATGTTATCGGGTGGGTCAAACGCCACCGAGCTGGCGTCGGCCAGGTACTTGGTTCCGGTGAACACAATATCACCGGTCCAGCCCTGGTCACCCGAGGTAGGATCAATACTCGTAAGCGTCGGGGCCGGGTTTCGTACCTCAAAACCGTCGGTCAGAATCGCGGTTCCGCCGCCCGGGCCAGAGTTTGTTACCGAAACATCGCGGGCGCCGGTTGTGGCTGCCGGGTCAATCGTGATGTTGGCCGTCATCCGGTTACGATTGTTCACCGTCAGGGAGTTGACCGTAATATCAGCGCCGAAGTCAACCGAGCTCACGCCGTCAAGGAAGTAGTCGCCGTTGAACACCACATCTCCGGTCCACCAGCGCTCGCCTGATGTCGGTGCGATGCTTGTGAGGGCCGGCTCCGGGTTCTCCACCTGGAACGCGCCGGTCAGAGTTGCGGTTCCGCCGCCCGGCCCAGAGTTTGTTACCGAAACATCGCGGGCTGTGAGTGCGGCATCCTGCGCAATCGTGATGTTGGCGGTGAGCTGAGTCGGACTGTTCACCGTGACCGAATTGACGGTGATGTCCGCGTCCGTGCCGAACGCGACTGAGCTGACTCCGTCAATATACCCCGAGCCGGTGAAGGTCACGTCCAGGGTCTGCAACCGGGCACCTGATGCTGGATCAATCTGCGTCAGAGTGGGTTCCGGGTTTCTTACTTCGAAGCCATTCACCAGAGTTGCAGCGCCGCCGCCTGGCCCCGGGTTGCTTACTGTTACGTTACGCAGACCAGTGGCTGCACTGGCCGAAATCGTGATGTTGGCTGTAAGCTGGTTCTGACTGAGCACAGTGACCGAGTTGACCGTTACATCGGCGCCAAAGCTCACGGCAGTCGTACCCTGAATATAGCCGCTGCCATTGAACTGGACATCAAGGGTCTGCAACCGGCTGCCCCAGGTCGGGTTGATGCTCGTCAAAGTCGGTGCCGGGTTTCTAACCTCGAAGATGTTGGTTAGAGTTGCAGTTCCGCCGCCCGGGGCTGGGTTTGTCACCGATACGTTGCGCAGACCAGTAGCCGCACTGGCCGAAATCGTGATGTTGGCTGTAAGCTGGTTCTGACTGAGCACAGTGACCGAGTTGACGGTGATGTCGGCGCCAAAGCTCACGGTAGTCGTGCCCTGAATATAGCCGCTGCCGGTAAGCGTGACGTTCAAAGTCTGCAACCTGTTACCCCAAGTCGGGTTGGTGCCCGTCAGGGTCGGTGCCGGGTTTCGCACCTCGAACCCGTTCGTCAGGGTTCCAGTACCGGCTCCGTTGGTCACCGAAACGTCGTGGCCACCGGTCGGTGCAGTCGAAGCAATTGTGATACTCGCCGTGATTGAAGTCGGGCTGTTGACCGTGTAGGAGTTCACGGTGACACCTGTGCCGAAACTGACGCCGGTAACACTGACGAAGTTTGTACCGGTAATATCAACACTGAGCGTCTGCAGCCGGCTGCCAAAAGTTGGGTTGACGCCGGTCACGGTCGGCGGTAGCAACTGCCCGCCGGCAACGATGACGTCGTCAATGTACCAGCCATCGTACACAACCGAGCCGTCCGAAGTGAAGCGGAACCTGACCCGGCAGTTAGGCTGGCCCACATAAGAAGCAAGGCTGACACGGGTCGTGTCCCAGTGCGGCCAGCTCGGGCTTGTTCCGCTCCGGTTCAGAAGAGTTATCGGCCACGTGCTGCCTCCGTCAGTACTGAACTCAACTCTGGCGTAATCGTATCCGCTTTCAGTCTGATACTTCTCGCTGAACACAAGAAACGGGTTGACGGCATTAGTGAGGTTGATAACCGCGTTGCAGAGGAGCCAGACATTATCGGAGTTCGGGTAGCTGCCAGACTTACTCTCAGTTGCGACGTGATTCTCGCTGAACCGCACCGGATTGGTTGGTGGATGGGTGACATGTGGGAACGAGAAGGCAAGTCTAGTCGTGTCCCAGAGTGTACCCGAGCCACCAATAGTCCAGCCGGTAAGACCGTTGTTGAAGTTATCGTTTACGTAGTATTGTGTGACCTGCGTGTTGTCGTAGTAGTGAATCAGAACACTTGTCTGGTTGTTCGAGGTGGGCTCGGAAGTCGAAGTTCCGGTGATGTTGAATGTGTACTCAATCGGCCCGGGCCTAGTGTTCTGCGGAGTATAGGCATTCAGGGTGAATGAGGCGGTGCCGCCAGCAGGAATTGCGGAAGTCGAGACAGTCTGGGTCACCTGTGAAAACATTGTCGGCCTGGTCTCCCTGGTGCCGAACGTAATCGTACCTGCCGGATACTGAACTGTGCCGACGTTGCGTACCGTGAGCGTGAAAGTGGAAGAGCCGGTGTGTCCTGTTCCCGGATTCACACCGCTGACCTTTTCGATAACAAGGTCGGGATTAGAAGCAGCACCAGTGAACTCGGCGCGGATCATGAGGTCGCAGTAACCAAACGGGTCTTGGTAGTAGGAGCCGTAGTAGTAGTACCATTGCGTGCCTGACGGCGAGTTCAGCGCCCCGTCTGAGAACTGAGATATCCAGTTGGAGCTAAAGCTACTCGGATAGACGAACACGTAGAATGGGCCAGTCACGTTGACGTTGCAGTTGGCGGTGTACCATGCTGCGTCGTATATGTAGACTATTCCTGAAGTCCAGAGCACGCTACCAGGCACTCCACCGTTGTCCGACAGAATCTGAAAGTAGGCTTCTTCCGTGTAAGAAGGGTCCCTGCGGGCAAGGTAAGCCTTGCACTGAGTTACAGTTCCGGGGCCGGCCGAAAACTTCACTCCGAAGTAAAGGGACGTCGTTATGTAGTCGTACCTGTAGAACGGAATACCGTCGTCGTAGTACAGTGTGACATCGGTAGGCGACTCTGGTTCGGGGAACACCGTGTTGTCGTCTACACGGGTAGCAAGAAGTCGCCCGAACTCGTCCCGCTGGATCACCGGCTCCACGATTGGCCGGTCTGGCCGCGTTGGCGTTGACTTTGTTTCCTGACCCTGCGCAAGCTCTGCCTCTGGTGGCGCAGCAGTTGCGCTGCCAAGGAAAGCGGCAAGGGTCAGTACCAGCATGCATGCTTTCACTAGCATACGTCCTCCTTTGTTTTGCTCTTTCTGACCGCAGTCCTTTTCCTGCGGTCCTCTTTCTAGGTCGCTCTTCTCGTTTCGGATGTAACCCGGGTGCGGGTTCTCTAATACTTCCAGCCAGCACCGGGGCGTGCGGGCCGTAACCAAGTTAGTTATACCCCCCCCAGGGCCGCCTGTCAAGTGGAAAAAAGCATGGCCGAGTGGTCAAGTGGCCAAGTGCCAAACCAACAGCGGGGGAAAGATGTAGAGGCGACTATGCCGTCCCTACCCGGCATTCTACATTCTACCTTCTCAGCCCTGTTTTCACTATTGAACCACCAGCTTCTGCGTCTGTGTGAAGCCATTGGCTTCGACCTTCACGAGATAGACGCCGGCATTGACGTTCCGAAGGTCAATGGCGATACCAAGTGCCGGATTCCAGCTACTAGGGTGATGAAGCACCGGCCGGCCTGACACGTCGAAGACCGTGACCGATGCCCGTTGAGCCCTGGAACTCTTTGACCCTAGGATCCTAACCGTGGCGCTTTCTCTCGTCACCGGATTCGGCTGGACTCGAATATTTGGAACCTGGTATGGGACTGCCGGCTTTGCCACTCCACCTGCCGGATTCGCAAACTTCACAGTCAGGACCGGTACATTCTGAGGAGAAATCACAACCGGGCCGGTTGCTACCGGCATGTCGTCTGTGCCAATCGAGACCGACACAGTCTGAATCGGGTAGCCGACAATTGCCCGCAGTGTTGCCAGGAACCGACCCTGAGAATCGTACTTGTAAAGGCGACAAGCCTGACCGCCGGTGGCCAAGAAAATGTTTCCGGCAGTGTCGGTCGCCAAAGACGGGCTGAGCGGGTCTGAGGTGCTGATAGTCACAGTCCAGACCGTGTCGCCGCCCGGGTTCAACCTGGCCATCACCGGCCCGGCCGGCCTGTATCCGAGAAGGTAGAAATCACCGCCAGCTTCTCCAGCTATGGCGAGTGCACTTGTCGCAAGCGATTCAGGCAATACCCTTGTCCAGACGGTCTCGCCTGATGTCGTGAATTTGACCAGCGCTGCTCTTGTTACAAGCGAGTCCGCAATATTGGACGCGGCGATTAGGTGAGTTCCGACAAGACAAAGCCCGCTTGGCTGGTGCGCCCGGCCGAGTTTCAGGGTTCGATATGCGGTCAGTGTACCGGTTGCGTTGTAGCCAATCAGTAGAAGGCTGTCGTTCGGCAGCGTACCAGTGGAAAACAGCCCGTACACATTGTTCGCATTGTCTGCAACCAGCGGCCCGGAATACGTCGAAGCCTTGGACCTTGTCCATACAGTATCGCCCGTGGTGTTCAGCTTCACAATTCTGGCTGTCGGAGTCCGGCCAGAGCTGAGTCCAACGTACGGGCAGTTGTCCGGCCCCACCGCAACCGTCCCGCCATCGTCCGAAGCGTCAAAGTTGAGGGTCTTGTTCCAGATTTTGCTTCCTGCGGCTGAATACTTGGCGACGAAGATGTCTGAGGACTTGGTTGCTGTATCAAAGACCGATCCGGCGACGAGGGCGTCGGTTCCTCGGCATTGCACCGATGCGTTTCTGGCAACGTGTCCCGGGCTCCAAAGTCTAGTCCAGAGCGTGTCGTCAGCCAGCATTGCGTTAGACACAAGCAGAGCTGCAAGAAATGCCAGCGTTCTCCTCATCTGGTCTCCTTTTGTGTTCAGTCTAGTATAGTAGGTAGTCAGGGTCTGTCAATCGTACCAGGCCGCAATGCTCTCTTCTCTGCCCCATGTCGTTCTCAACTCATGTATCAGCATTCGCTTGACTTCCGTCGTGTGCGGTTAGAATTGGCCTGGATGAGTCGAGTTGAGTGTCTGCATGTTCCTGCAAGAGAGTATGCTTGCCGGACGCCAGCAGTCAGCCCGGAGCCACAGGCCCCAGGCCAGCGCTTCTTTCTCAAGGTCTACGGCTGCCAGATGAACCAGTATGAGGCCGGGATTGTGCGCACGATTCTTGCCCAGGCCGGATACAGGGAAACTTACCAGGAAGAAGACGCGGACGTATTGCTCATGCTTACCTGCGCGGTCCGGAGTCATGCTGAGCAGCGGGCACTTGGCCGACTTGGTACTTTTCGCAGAATCCGATCGCTTCGGCCCGGCCGGGTCGTGGGTGTACTTGGCTGCATGTCACAAGTTCTCAAAGATGCGCTCGTTCAGGACTCAGCCGCAGACTTGATCGTGGGCCCAGACCAGTACCGACTTCTGCCCGAACTAATCAACAAGGTTCGGAACAACTCTCGCCCGGTGGTTGCAGTAGGACAGACCAATGAGTGCTATGAGGGAATCATACCGTCTGTCGGCCCTGCTGCTACGGCCTCGCCTTGCCGGCGTGAAGGAATTGTGGAAAGAGCAGTGCAAGTATGTGGTCTGGTAACGGTCATGCGTGGCTGTGACAATTACTGTTCGTACTGCATCGTGCCCCATGCGCGTGGCCGGGAAAGGTCTAAACCTCTGAACCAGGTACTAGCCGAAGTCAGGGCAATGACTGAGAACGGAACCAAGGACATAACTCTGCTGGGTCAGAACGTACTTGCGTACCGGGCAGACGAACATGATTTCGTCTCGCTACTTGAGCAGGTGAGCATGGTCCCGGGTATCGAACGCGTCCGTTTTCTCACTTCGCATCCCCGGGACCTGACCGACCGGGTTCTGACCGCCATTGCCAGCATCCCGAAGGTCTGTCCCAGTCTGCACCTCCCAGTCCAGTCCGGCTCGAACCGTATCCTTGCGCTGATGAACCGGGGCTACACCCGCGAGGAGTACTTGGACAAGGTCGCTCGTGCCCGCAAGCTCATACCCGGTCTCAGCCTGACAACCGACGTGATGGTTGGGTTCCCGTCAGAGACAGATGCCGATTTTGCCGACACGCTTGAGCTCATACGCAATGTCCGGTTTGACTTTGCCTACATGTTCCGCTTTTCGGCGCGTCCCGGCACCGTCGCCGCCGGGCTCTCGCCCAAAGTCTCCGAAGCCGAATCCAGCCGCAGGCTGGCCCGGCTGATTGATGTCCAGAACCGGATTACCAAGGAACGAAACAGCGAAATGGTCGGCCAGGGCTGCGAAATCCTTATTGAACGCCCAAGCCCGCGCGGCACCCAGATGCTCGGCCGGACACCTCAAAACCGAGTTGTGATCGTCTCCGGCCCGTGCCGACCCGGCGACACGGTTCGTTGCCGCGTTACCGGAATAAAGGGCTGGACACCGCTGGCCCAGGTTATACAACAAGATGACAAGTTCCTAACCCCTAATGGGCACTGAGGCCATGGGCCCGGCCACCATCCCCGTGAGCGCTGCAGCCGGCCAGCGGTACGAGAACAACCCAAGCATTTGGTCATTGGCAACCGATCCCGGAGATAACCCGAAGGAGGCGTTATGGTAGTATTCCGCGTTGTCCTTGTGCTTGTCGTCTTTGTGGTGCTTCTTGTTCTGGCCCTGATGAACGTCGAGGAACCGGTCCGCGTCTGGCTTTTCGGTCAGACGTACGAGCAGGTGCCGCTGGCGCTGGTGATGCTCTACTCCTTTGCCTTCGGTGCGGTCTGCGTCGGTATCTTCACCATTGTAACCGAAGTCCAGCTTCGCGCCCGGCTCCGCAATGCGCGCCGCGAGACCGAAGCGTTGCTTGAGGAGCTGTCGGCGTTTCGCAACGCGCCGCTTGAGCCCAGCCCGGTAACAAAGGAACAGGAGGAGTAATGGCAGTCCTTGTCGTCGTTGTCATCATCTTGGTCGTGGTTGCGCTCTACCCGGTGGTACGGGACCTGGTGCGGCGTCGCCCCGGCGCTGCACCGGCCTACGTCGAAGGGCTGCAGTACATGCTTGACAACCGACTGGCCGAGGCTTTTGTCCGGTTCAAGGAAGCAGTGGCCGCTGACCCAAGCAACGTTGACGCCTACGTCCGCCTTGGTGACGTCCTTATCAAGATGGGTGAGACCGAACGTGGGGTGAAGGTCCACGAGAACCTTGCCCTCCGCCGCAATCTCGCGCCGGCCGACGAGACTAGGGTCTTGCGCGCTCTGACCCGGGACTACCTTGCGACCGACCGTAAGCTCAAGGCGGTCTCAAGCCTTGAGGAACTCATCCGACTGGACCCGCACGACATGCGTGCAACCGAAGAGCTGTTCCGGCTGTACCTTGCAACCGCTTCCTGGGACAAGTGCGAAAAACTCGTCCGCTCCATCGGCCACAAGCCGCCCGACCGGACCTGGGCCGCGCTCCTGTTCGCCGAACTCGGCCGGGCCCGCGCTGCAGCTGACCCGAAGCTGGCGCACGAACTGCTCGCTACAGCGCTGCGTCTAGACCGCAACTCCATTGCGGCCCGACTCTATTCCGGCGACCTTGAGATGAGCGAACATAACACTGAAGCTGCAATTCGCAACTGGATGGAACTCCTGGAACTGGCACCGGACCGCAATGTCCTTGTCCGCGAGCGGCTCGAAACCGCGTTTTACGAATCGGGCCGTTACGACGAAATCATCCAGGTATATGAACGACTGCTGCGGAAAGTACCGGACGACGAAGGATTGACTATTGCATTGGCCGAAATCTACCGCAAGCGGGAGGACCTGGTCAAGGCGATACGGCTGCTCGAACGGTTCGGCAAACCCGGCACTCGGACTGTGGCCGACATTGCATTGGCCACGCTCCTGTTCCGGCAAGGCCAGTCAGAACGTGCCATGCAAGTTCTCGAAGCGGTGAACGCCAGGCTGCGAACAAAGCTGCAGCAATGCAGCGGTTGCGGTGCTGACCTGTCCAAGCCCGGACTGGGCTGTGAAAAGTGCCGAGCGATGCTCAGGTGATGTTTGACCAGCCCGGCCACAACCGGTAAGGCCAGATGTCAGAAAAGCTGACCCCTCTGCTTGCCCAATACCGTCGTATCAAGCGCGAGTACGCTGACACCCTGCTGCTATTCCGGGTTGGTGACTTCTACGAGATGTTCTACGAAGACGCCGAAACCGGGTCCCGGGCACTCGGTCTGACCCTCACTTCGCGGCCCCACGGGCGGAACAACCGTGTTCCGCTTGCCGGAGTGCCGGCCAAGACCCTAGATACCTATGTTGGCCGGCTGGTGGCCCAAGGATTCAAGGTCGCGATCTGCGATCAGCTCGAAAGCCCATCCGGTAAACCGGTTGTAGCTCGCGACGTTACCGAAGTAGTGACACCCGGTACCCTCACCCGGCCTGGCCTCTTGGACGAACGCCGCAACAACTTCCTGCTCGCGCTCTCACCTTCTGGCGAGACTGCCGGCCTGGCTTTTGCCGACGTTTCCACCGGTGAGTTTCACTGCGGTGAGGTACCAATCCAGTCCCTTGCTGAAGAGCTGCAGAAACTCGAACCCAGTGAAGTCCTCATTCCTAAGTCCTGGAATCCCGAACCCCGGCTTCTGCCGGCCGGCCCATTCTCCCTTACCCGGCTTGACGACTACTACTTCACCCAAGATTTCTCCTTCGACAAACTCACTAGTGTGCTTGGTGTTGCTAACCTCGACGGCTTCGGCATCGGTGAATTGACCGAGGGCATCTGCGCGGCCGGTGCGGTTCTTCACTACCTGGAAGAAACCAAGAAGAGCGCATTGCCCCACATCCACCGCATTGCACCGTACACTTCGTCCGACCATCTGCTGGTTGACCGAGTATCCCGCCGCAACCTGGAGTTAGTCGAACGGCTGCGGCCGGTGCCCGGCAAGGCCGGCACCCTGCTCTCGACGATCGACCGTACCCGCACCGCGGCCGGCTCAAGGCTGCTGCGGCGGTGGCTCTTGGCTCCGCTTCTCGATCCCGAATCAATCAACGCACGGCTCGACGCGGTCGAAGAGTTGTCACGGGCCGATTCGCCTGTAAAGACGATCCAATCCCTGCTCGCCAAGGTCGGTGACCTGGAACGGGTAGGATCAAGGGTTGCACTCGAAAGGGCCAACGCCCGAGAGCTAGTTGCGCTCAAGAACTGGCTTTCGGTGGTTCCGGACTTGAAGTCCGCGTTGGCTTCGTGCCGTTCAGCTCGGCTCAGCCTGTTCCGTGATTCAATTGAGGATTTCTCTGCTCTTCGGGAGGAGATTGAGAAGGCGCTGAGCGACGACCCGCCAGTCAGCCTGACCGAAGGCGGACTTATCCGAGAGGGGTACAACGATGAGCTCGACGAACTCCGTAGTCTTTCGCGTGATACGAAGCAGCACATCGCCAGGCTGCAGGATGATGAACGCCGCCGTACCGGCATTCCCAACCTGCGGGTTGGGTACAACACCGTGTTCGGCTACTACATCGAAGTCACGAAATCATACCTCTCGCAGGTACCGAAGAACTACTTGCGCAAACAGACCCTGACGGGAGCGGAACGTTTCGTCACCCCGGAACTCAAGGACTACGAAGTCAAGGTGACCACCGCCGAAGAGCGCGCAAGGACAATAGAATACGACCTGTTCGTGGAACTGCGGCGCCGAGTCGGACAAGACGTTGACCGCATCTTGGCGCTCTCTTCCCTTCTTGCCGAAATTGACGTGCTTGCCGGGTTTGCCCAGGCGGCACGCGAAAACCACTACACCCGGCCGGTGGTTGACACTTCTACTGTTCTCGAAATCAAGCGGGGCCGGCATCCGGTAGTCGAGACATTCCTCGACAAGCCGTTTATCCCCAATGACACATTTCTTGACACCCAGGATGAGCAGATTCTTATCATCACCGGCCCAAACATGGCCGGCAAGTCAACTTATCTGCGCCAGGTTGCGCTTATCGTCATTATGGCGCAGACCGGTTCGTTTGTGCCGGCAGCAAGTGCCCGCATCGGCGTCTGCGACAAGATCTTCACCCGTATCGGCGCATCCGACGACGTGACTCAGGGTGTGTCCACCTTTCTCGCCGAAATGAACGAAACCGCTAACATCCTGAACAACGCCACAAATCGAAGTCTTGTGATCCTCGACGAGGTAGGCCGAGGCACGGCAACCAACGACGGCCTTGCCATCGCCTGGGCTACGGTTGAGTATCTTCATGGCGCGCTCGGTTCAGATTCCGGAACTCGGAGTTCGGAGCCCGAACCCCTGACTCGTATCCCGCAGTTACCGACTTCTCCACCGCGTCCGCGTACTTTGTTCGCCACCCACTACCACGAGCTCACCGACATCGCCGTCATGCTGCCGCGCTGCCGTAACTACAACTTCTCGGTCAAGGAGACCAAAGACACGGTGCTTTTCTTGCGCAAGCTCATGCCTGGACCTGCAAGCAAGAGCTATGGTATCGCGGTCGCCCGGCTCGCCGGCCTGCCGGTGTCGGTCATCGAGCGCGCGCGCCAGGTCCTCGCCGACTTTGAGAAAGGCGAACACCTGAGTCTGACCCGATTGGTCCCGAGCGTCCAACGTCCGGAACACAGGGCGACGCCGGAAGCCCCGACCAAGCTCAGAACAGCCGACAGTCGGGGTTTGGAGGAGGAAGCTTCCGAGTTCCGCCGCAGTGCACCAGAGGACGATATCGCGCTTGCCGCAGACCGGCCAGCCGACCATCCAGCCATCGTCCGGCTGCGCGAGCTCAATCTTGAACAGCTCACTCCGCTTCAGGCCCTGAATCTTCTCGCCGAGCTAAAACGCCTGACCGAATAGCAATCGGGCCTCGACCCGAGACGAACAGTGGAAACCTAAAGAAAGGGATAGGCGTAGAAGCAGCGAAGATAATTGGCAGTATCTGCTTTACTCTGCAACCTGGCTGATTTCTTGTGCTCGCTAGGAAGACGATACTAAGGTTCAGGCCGCAGTCCCGGGTTCTCCTCACCCTGTTGCTAGCTCTGAATCTCTGATGCCTTCGTTCTTTCACTACCCGGCCCGCAGCGCCGTGCATCAAGGACATGACGGAACTCTCGGATGTGAGCCGGAGTCGTACCGCAGCAACCGCCGAGGATACCAAGCTTGGTTTCGAGCAGTTCCGGGACACACGTGGCCATGAATTCCGGGGTTTCCGGGTACACGGGCTGACCCTCGGTGATGTCCGGCAGGCCTGCGTTAGGTCTAATCACCAGCGGCCTGTCTGTGACCCGGCGAAACTCGCGCGCAATTTCGACCATTTTCTCGATGCCGTTACCGCAGTTTGAACCGACAAGGTCAGCGCCAGCCTCAACCAGCGACTGGGCCGTCTGAGGAATCGAGTTGCCCATTATCGTGAAAAAGCCTCTCTTGGACCTTTCGAATGTCATCGTTGCCACAAGCAACATGTCCGGGTTTGCCTGCCGCACGGCTCTTACTGCCAGCACCGCTTCGGCAAGGTCGGTCATTGTCTCGACCGCAATCAGGTCCGGTTTGGCTTCAGCAAGAGCCCGGGCCTGAACAGTGTAGTTCTCGAGCACGGTCCCCGGCTCGGTATCGCCGTATGGCTTGAGCAGCTGGCCGCTCGGCCCGACTGAGGCCCAGACATAGCCATTCCCGCGAACTACCTCGCGCACTATCGCTACAGCCTGGCGATTGATTTCCGCGGCCCGGTCCGCAAGTCCGTGTCGAGTCAGCTTCAGGGGCGAAGCGCCAAAAGTATTAGCCTGGAAGACCTCCGCACCCGCGTCCTGATACAGCCGGACGATCTCCTTGAGTAGTCCGGGCTGTGTAAGACAGAACTCCTCAGGCGCTTGCCCGGGCTGTAGTCCGCGCTCGATTAGAAGTGAACCCAGCGCACCGTCTGCGAGAATGGTCTCGCCTGCGGCGATGCGTTCGCGCAGAGGTCTCATCGGCCGACTAGCCGCTTCACGGTTTCAACTGCAGCCGCGGCGTCAAAGGCATAGGCATCCGCGCCAATCTGACTAGCGTATTCGGCCGTCACCGGCGCACCGCCGATGATTGTCTTGACCCGACCGTGCAATCCCCGGGTTCGCAGCAACTCGCATGTCCGCTTCATCATTGGCATTGTGGTTGTCAGTAGTGCGGACATGCCGATAACCCGGCAGTCCCATTGCTCTGCGGCCGCGATAAACCGCTCCGGTGCGACGTCGTTGCCAAGGTCAATCACGTCGAAACCCGCTCCCCTGAGCATGATGCCGACAAGATTCTTGCCGATGTCGTGCAAGTCTCCCTGCACTGTGCCAATGACGACTCTGCCCAGCGGCTCGACTTTCTGCTCAAGCATCAACGGTTTGATGACTTCCAGGCCTGCGTACATTGCGCGGGCTGCAAGTAGAACGTCCGGCAGGAAAATCTCCTGCTTCCGGAAAAGCTCGCCGACTTCGTTCATTCCGGCAATCAGACCCATATCCAGTATTTCCTTTGCTGTACGTCCGGACGCGACCGCTTCACGTGTCAGTTCGGCGACGCGTTCCTCTGCACCCTCTCGCAAACTGGCGGCAATCTGGTTCAGTAATTCCATTGTTACTCCCGGTTGACTAGTTCTGGATTATCCATGCTCTTGACGGGTTTGTCAGATTGTTTCTGTTCGTCGAGCGCCGCAATCCGCTTGCGGCAGCCCGGGTCCCGACATTCAGCGCAGTAGCTGAACCCAGCTTCGAACCGGTGGATCTCTGCCGGACCGCACACGAACACCCCCGACACTGACTTCAGAGGTTCCATCAGGAAACTCTCCCGAAGAGTGATGCCGATTTCTTCCGGCAGCAAGAATCCAAAGAGCCTACGCTGACCGCTCACATGCCAGCCGCAGTAGCCTGGGCTGTAGCGGAGAACAATTCCCGGTTGCCGATTACATACCGCCGAATCTCCAAGTTCGGACCGTTGGTTTCCGATTCCCACTCGATACGACTCTTGGAGCAGGTCGGCCAGTCGCTCAGTGCCGGCCGAGGCCGTAGCATCAAGCACGTATGCGAGTGCGTAGTCGTGGCGTTCAAATCGGAGTCTGATTTCGTCACTCAGGCTGGCGCCGACCGTTCCAGCAAATAGTGCGAGGTGCGTGGCCCGGGGATAGATTGTCGTCAACACCGCGTCTGCGGCGTTGCGTCCCTCACCCAAGAAGACCTTGTCAAATTCCTGTTTCGCGATGTCAGCGTATACACCTACTGGTGTGGCCAGACGTCTGAACAACGCCCGCGCTTCCTCGACAAGTTCAGTGACTTCGGTTGATGTTGGGCCGATTCCAGACATGCCTTCGGCCGCAAACACATCTCGGACATTGGGCAAGCACTGCTCAGGCTTGAACCGGACAACTGTTCTCACGCAACAAGCTCGGGCAGCCGGTCCATCCCGTACGTTTTCGCCTCACTGGTCATCAGCCGCATGAGTTCTCGTTTCACATCTTCGGAGAGCCGCGGAGGCCGCCATGCCGCAACAAGCCTGTCCTTTTCGCGTCGGGCCCGTTCAACAAGCGTCACCCTGCCTTCCTCCTGCCACCGACCTCGGTTTGAGCGGTCAATCACCGGACTTGGAAGGAAGTGTTCGCTCCTCAACCACTTCCGGGTGTGCTTGGATACGAGCAGATGCTTCTCAGCCAGGAGTTCCTCGAACAGTCCGATTGTCGGTAAGTCGTCCTTGGGCTCGATGCCTCTTGCAAGCCGGAGGCACATTCCACAGATGTCGTTGTCGAGCACAAGCTTCTCGAGACTCTGACAGCTCTCAAAGTCGAGCATTCCCGGGCCGGAGACACTGTTGATGCCTGACAGCACAGCCAGGACTGCGCCGATGCCGGTCTCAAACCCGGCCTGGGCATCAAGGAGCTTGGCATCGGACAGCGAGATGTATGCCTGGGTCGGCAGGCCAAGCGATCGGCCAATCTCGGCGTAGGCACAGTCAATCATCATGGTTTCGATCGCGCCCATCGGTGTAGTCTCCCGACGTACGTCGAAGATTGCTGGTGACCCGCCGTACAGTACCGGAGCACCCGGACTTGCGACCTGGCTCAGGACGATGCCGGAGAGAGTCTCGGCCGTGTGCTGTACTAGGGTACCAACAAGCGTGACCGGCGCCATGAACCCTGAGAGGGGCATTGAGATGAACTCGACCGGGATACGGGACCGCGCGCAGTCTACAACATTCTGGGAGGTAACAGTGCTCCACTTCAGTGGCGCAGTCGGACAACAGGAAAAAATGGCGAGTGGCTTGGTGGAAAGCTCTTGCTCCGATCCCCTTACCGCAACCTGCATTTCCTTCATCACCCGAAATGACTCAATCGTGAAACAGCCGGTGACGACCGGCTTTTCGCAGTACAGGAGCGACAGGTACAGCCGGTAGCTATCCGACACCTGCTCCGGCACATCGTCCGGAATCATCGCGGTTGATTGTGCAGCGATGTGTTCAAGACCGGACACGACCTTCGCGTACTCGATATAGTCCTGAGTCTTGGGCCGGCGCATTTCACCCGTCGCCGAGTCGAGAATGTTGAGCGCAGCTGAGCCGGGTGTGAAATAGACATTCAACCCGGTGAAGTCATGGGTCTGGTTCCCGAGCGCGTCATAGAGCTTGAATGAGCGGGGCACTGATTCCAATGCCTTTCGCACCAATGTCTCGGGCAGGAGAATGCGTCTTGTCCCTGATTCGACTTGTGCGCCGCTGGCGGTGAGCATCTCGACGAGCGCGGCATTGTGGATTTCAACCCCGAGGCTTGCGATGACCTTGAATGCCTCGGCCACGACTTGGTGCTTTAGCTCTTCGGAAAGGAAGGAGACAGTGGGCCGCATCCTAAACCAGACACTTTCCGCCAGAAGTCATAGGTCTCGTCCCTGAGCCACTTCCACTGGAGCTTGCGGAGTTACGCCGGTCTCCGTGAGCCGAATGGCCGTCGCTTTCAGTACTACGACCACATTGTGTGGTGATGGGGTAGGCGTTGCGTGTCTGGACACTAGTTCAGTGTAGAAAAGGAATGCCGGCACGTCAACACAATCCGGTGAAGATGGCACGACGGGGATAGTGTGATTGGCAACTTTTCTGGCAGTCTTGGCACACAGCGCATTACACAGGTCGAGTCCGTCGGATACCGGCCCGAAGGCGGTCTCCGGCTCACATGGCTTGACCCCAAGGCATCCAGCATACCTGGTGATGAACAGCTGGTTGAATCGTCTGGGGTCCGCATAGGGTCCGGCAGGCCGTTTCGGCGGATAACGTGATAGAAATGTCCCTCAAAGCACCCGGCAAGGGTTTCGTAGCGGCCGAATTTGCCCCAAGGTGGCGTAGCCCGACGATTGACACAATTGGCCGGCGGTCTATAATTTCCGGGTGAATAGGTGTGATGCAAATCGGAAAGAAGTGCATAGCCTTGTCCAGTTGCATGGCATCGTGTGGCGCTGGTCGGGAACTCCTAGGGAGGTATGACAATGGCTGAGAATCCAACACCCCAAGAACAGGATTCTGGTACGGCGCTGGAGCAGAAGTACGGCGTGCCGTTTGTTGACCTGACGAGTTTTAGGGTGGACTCGGAAGTGTTGCAGATGTTCCCGGAGCAGTTCATGCGTGAAAACAAGCTGATACCGCTGTTCCGCTCCGGCAACACGCTTGCCGTCGCGTTTGTTGACCCTGGCGATGTCGTCAATATTGACGAGGTCCGGCGAATGACCGGCATGGATGTTGAACCGATGGTGTGTCGGGCGTCGGACCTTTTCAGTGCTCTGAACCAGTACTACAAGGCCCCGGACGCACCTGACCTGCCGGATGAACCGGAGATGGTCAGTCTTGACGACCTGCCTGTTGAGGAGGGTGTGGATGCGGACCAGGGTGTCTCGCCGACCAAGATAGAAGAAATGGCGTCTGAGGCACCAGTTGTGCGCTGGGTCAATCAGATGATTATTAGGGCGGTACGCGAGCGTGCCTCAGATATTCACATCGAACCAACCCGTGAGGGTTTGACTGTTCGGTTCCGCATTGATGGTGTCCTGCATCCGATTGTTTCGCCCAAGAAGGCGCTTCAGCTTGCGGTTGTGTCCCGCATCAAGATCATGTCGAAGATGAACATCGCCGAGAAACGTGTGCCCCAGGATGGCCGGTACGGTGCGATCGTTGATGGCCGCGAGATTGACTTCCGGGTTTCGACTTTTCCAACCACCTACGGCGAGACCGTGGTCATGCGTATTCTGGACCGGCTGCGCCTGCTCTCGCTTGACGAACTCGGTCTGGTTGCTGACCGGTTGACGCTGATGCGGGAGATGATCGCCAAGCCCCATGGTGTTATCCTGATTACCGGTCCGACCGGCTGCGGCAAGTCCACAACCGTATACGCCATTCTTGGTGAGATCCGCGGCGCAGATAAGAACATCATCACGATCGAGGACCCGGTCGAGTACGACATTGACAAGATCTGTCAGTCGATGGTCAACGAACAGGCTGGTTACACCTACCTGCGGGGTCTGAAACACATTCTGCGCCAGGACCCGGACGTCATTATGATCGGTGAGATCCGTGACGGCGAGACGGCCGGCGTTGCTATCCGCGCTGCACTGACTGGCCAGCTGGTTTTTTCGACGATTCACACCAACGACGCACCGGGAACAATAACCCGTCTCATTGACATGGGCATCGAGCCGTTCCTGGTTGCGTCGGCCATGGAAGGTACGGTCGCCCAGCGGCTGGTGCGGAAAATCTGCCCCAAATGCAAGGAGGCCTACGATCCACCGCCAGCATTGCTTCAGGAACTTGAGTTGGAGCCGGGTACGGTGTTCTACCGTGGTCGGGGCTGTGACCGATGCCGAAACACTGGTTTCCACGGCCGGGTCGGCATTTTCGAGGTGCTGAAGATGAATGACCGCATTCGTGAACTTGTTGTTACCCGGCCGCCGACGAGTGCGGTCCGGGCTCTGGCTCGGGAGTACGGTATGAAGACCCTTTGGGAGGATGGTATTGAGAAGGTCAAGGCTGGTGTGACGGCAATCGAAGAAGTCATGCGCGAAGCAGAGAAGATAACTATGTAGGAACGGAGGAAACATGCCTTTGTTCAGGTACAAGGTCCGGGATAAGGAGGGTCAGGTTATCTCCGGTACCCTGGAGGGAACTGATGTCGGCTCCGTTGTTGAGAAACTTGACTCCCTTGGCTACATTCCTATCACCATCCGTGAGGAGAAGGGCGGCGGCGGGGTCCAGTTTGACTTCGCACGCTACTTTGAGCGTGTCAAGCCAGTAGACTTGATCAACTTCACACGGCAGTTTGTCACCCTGCATCGCGCCGGATTGCCAATGCTCTCGGCAATAGGTGCGCTTCAGGCCCAGACGCGTTCCAAGCCACTGGCTCGCGCCCTTGATGCCATCCGTAAGGACCTGATGGGTGGTGCGGCGCTGTCAGCAGCAATGGCCAAGTTTCCGCGTATCTTCTCCGAACTCTATGTGAACTCGATCTGGGCAGGTGAAACTGGCGGTGTACTGGACGAGATTCTGGACCGGCTGACCATGTTGCTGGAACACGAACGCAAGCTCCGTTCGGACGTCGGGTCGGCGATGCGGTACCCCATTATCCTGATGATATTCTTTGTCATTGCGGTTATCGTTCTTGCTACCTTCGTACTACCCAAATTCACGCAGCTACTGACCTCGGTTGGTGGCAAGATGCCGCTGCCGACTCAGATTCTTATAGCCGTGACCGACTTCATGGGCCGCTACTGGTACATCATCTTCTTGCTCGGTGCCGGGGTAGCGGTGCTGTTCTATCTTTTCATCCGGACCGGGGCGGGTCGGCTGTGGTGGGACCGGCTAAAGCTCCGTATTCCGATTTTCGGGCCGATTGTCTACAAACTTGCTCTCTCACGGTTCGCGCGGATGTTCGAGACTCTTGACCGGACCGGTCTGCCGATATTGCGCAGTCTCAGTCTGGTTGCGAAGACAGTGGGCAATACGTACGTTGCCGGTGCCATCGAGAAGGTGGCGGAAAGTGTCCGCCGGGGCCGCGGTCTGGCTGCACCGATGCGCGAGGTCGGCGTATTTCCCCCGATGGTCATCCAGATGGTTGCTACCGGTGAGGAATCGGGCGCGCTGGATGACATGCTCAAGCAGGTTTCGGACTACTACGACAGCGAGGTGGAGTACGCCGTGAAGAACCTCACGGGCATGATCGAGCCGGTATTGATCCTGTTCATGGGCGTCGGCGCCATCTTCCTGATCATCGCGATCATCATGCCTTACATGGCGATTCTGTCGAGCTTCGGCTCGGGCGGCGGGTACGGCACTCACTAGGCCGGTCAGCAGCGGGTCTTGCCGGTTGGGTCAATCGTAGCGCGGGTCGGTCATACGTCGAGGTTTTCGACCGCGTGGGCATTTTCCTCAATGAACTGACGTCTAAGTTCGACCTGATCTCCCATCAGGGTCTGAAATATGCGTTCGGCCTCGATTGCGTCCTCCATTCCGACCCGCTTGAGGGTTCGACGCTCCGGATTCATCGTTGTTTCCCAGAGCTGCTCTGGGTTCATCTCACCTAGACCCTTGTATCGCTGGACTTCGAACTTCGCGCCCTTCTGTTTCTTGGCGAAGATCTCGAGTTCTTCGTCAGAGTACAGGTACTGCTCAACCTTGCCCAGTTTCACCCGGTACAGCGGCGGCTGCGCGATGTACACATAGCCGGCGTCAATTAGTGGCTGCATGAAACGATAGAAGAAAGTCAGCAGCAGGGTTCTGATGTGAGAGCCATCCACGTCGGCATCGGTCATGATGACAATCTTATGATAGCGCGCTTTGCTTGCATCGAAGTCCTCTTCGCCAATTCCAGCACCCACGGCTGAGATTATCGTCCGGATTTCGCTGTTCGAGAGAACCCGGTTGATGCCGGATTTCTCGACATTCAGTATCTTGCCGCGCAGCGGAAGTATTGCCTGGAACCTCCGGTCCCGACCCTGCTTTGCCGAGCCACCGGCTGAGTCGCCTTCGACGATGTAAAGTTCGCTCTCGGCCGGGTCCTCGGATGAGCAGTCAGCGAGTTTTCCGGGGAGAGTGTCGGATTCCAGAAGCGAACGCCGGCGGGCAAGTTCCCGGGCCTTGCGCGCTGCAGCTCGAGCTCGGGCCGCAGCTACTACCTTGTCAACGATCTTGTTTGCGACTCTGGGATTCTCTTCCAGATAGGCCGAGAGCTTTTCGTTGACGATGGACTCGACAATTCCCTTTGCCTCGCTGTTACCAAGCTTGGTCTTGGTCTGGCCTTCGAATTGTGGATCACCGATTTTGACCGATACGACCGCAGTGAGACCCTCACGGACGTCCTCGCCTGACAGTTCAATGTCTTCCTTGAGGGACTGGGTCTTGCGGGCGTAGTCGTTTATCGTCCGGGTGAGTGCCGCCTTGAATCCGGAGAGATGGGTACCGCCCTCGTGGGTGTTGATAGTGTTGGCAAACGAGAAGATGTTCTCGACGTAGCCGTCGTTGTATTCGAACGCACAGCCGACTTCAATTCCCTCTCGTTTGTCCTCGATCAGGATTGGCCGGTGCAGCCGGTTTCGGCCAGCGTCAAGGTAGGAGACGAAGTCGACCAGACCATTGGCAAACTGGAATTCGTCCTTCCGCTGGGTCCGTTCGTCAACGAGTACGATCTTCAGACCCGAGTTCAGATAAGCGAGCTCGCGCAGCCGGGCGGCCAGAATGTCGTACTTGAAGGATACTTTCTTGAATATCTCCTCATCGGGCTTGAAGGTAATCTTGGTTCCGGTGTGTTTGACACTGCCATACGTCCGGAGTTTGCCCTTTGTTACGCCCCGCTCGAACTCGAGTTCGTGAATCTTTCCATCCCGGTAAACTTCGGCTTTCAGGTACTCGGAGAGAGCATTTACAACCGAAACACCGACGCCGTGCAGTCCACCAGAGATCTGGTAAACCTTGTGGCCGAACTTGGCACCGGAGTGCAGCACGGTAAGCACGACCTCAAGCGCCGATCGCTTTTCAGTCGGGTGGATGTCAACGGGAATACCACGACCATTGTCCTCAACTGAGACTTCGTTGTCGGACAGAATCGTGACCGTAATCTTGTCGCAGAAGCCGGCTAATGCCTCGTCAATGGCATTGTCCACGACTTCATAGACGAGATGATGAACCCCGCGTATGCCGATGTCGCCAATGTACATTGCGGGCCTGCGGCGGACTGCCTCAAGCCCTTTCAGGACATGGATTTGTGCTGCATTGTATGCTTCGCCCATACGGTTAGTATCTTACCCGGTATGAGTGGAAAATCAAGGGCCGATGCTACGGCAGGAGGCCGAAAACTTGCTCGCTATCGCGTAACGACCAGCTTGCTTGTGCTGCGAGTCGAACCGGACTGGCAGACAAGCAGGTAAACGCCATCGGCAAGTTCTTCGGGCCGACTCCAAATCAACCGGGCCGGAGTGGGGCAGACGTCGGCTATCTTCTGGACAATAGTACCGTTGGTTCGGTACAGTTCCACCAGGGTGCGTTGCTTGCCAGGAGCAAGTACGATTTGTGCCCGAGTCCGTACCACAGAAGGTTGGACAGTGAGTTCGTTGTTCGTCGTGTGTCGTTCTGTCTCCGGTTCGGTAATGCCGATGATACCTCGTCCCAGCAGGCTTGAGCCCGCCGCGGCACAGTAGACAGCACCGGTGTCGTCGGGGCGTCGCTCAAGCAGGAGGACAGTCCGGCTCGAAAAACCGATCGTGTCGCGTTGCCAAGTCAAGCCGTGGTTGGTGGTAAAGAATAGACCTTGGGTGTCAGTGCCGGCGAACACTTGGTCTATGTTATTGGAGCCGGGAAGGACCGCAGACACGTGACCGAGCCCCAAGTTCACCCAGCCCGCGCCCCGGTTTAGACTGCGAAAAACACCAGCGTCGGTTGCGCAGAAGAAGCAGTTAGTGTCAGCCGGACTCAGGGCGAAATCACGCATGAGCGTGCCCGAAACTCCGAAATCCAGTCGGCCCCAAGTGTTGCCATGAGTAGAGCTGCGGTACAGGGCTGCGGCGTTGTTCTCCGTGCCCCAGGCATAGAGAGTTTCGCCCGAACCAGTAAACTGAAATCCAACGCAGGTCCCGCGCGGACCCCGGCTTAGCAGGGAGAACCAAGTCTTTCCTGCGGATGTGGACTTCAATATGCTGAACTGTTCTGGATCGGAAGAGGAAACTCGCCTTGAACCCCAAGCATACAGCGTGTCCGGACCGAATGGGTGATAGCACACACCGCGGGCCCGGAAGTTTTCTGCCATGCGGAAGCAAACCCAGGAATCCCCGCGGTCAGTCGTGAGATGCAGATTCGAGTCGAATCCGGTGACGGCGACAACAGTGTCGGGCGAACGTGGGTTGATGGCTAGGCCGGTCGTCATGCCGCTAGCCGGGAACAGACCAAGCGTCGTCTCCCAGGTCAAGCCGCGGTCACGACTTCGTAGGATACCCCAGCCAGGCGGACAGGTGTACATCGTCTCACTGGCCGCCGGGGGATAGTACAGGAAGGGTACGGTGACGCACGCAAGGTTAGACGCTATCCTGGTCCAGACATAGCCGCCGTTTGTGGTATGAAACACGCCGGCACCGCTGGCCGCATACAGCTCAAGTGGTAGGCTGGGATTCGGCTCTAGCCAGCGGGTCAGGGTGCCAGAGAAATCAGTTGTCTCCGCAGTCCAGTTGAGGCCGTTATCATTGGACCGGAAAACAAGGTTGTCCGAGCCGGCGTAGCCGTAGTGGGGTGAGGCTGGTGCGAACACGACGGACCAGGCCGGGACCGGTTTGCGCAGGGCCCAGGACTGACCCGAGTTGGTCGAACGGTAGATGCCGGCATCGGTGCCGGTTACGAGCACTGCGCTGTCTACTGGGCTGACTGCAAGGCCGAACGCCGTGCTGCCGCCAAGACCGGAAGAAATGCTGGACCAGCTACCGCCAGAGTTGCCGGTGGCATAAAGTTGTGGGGTGTTGTTTACCGTGCCGCCGCAGAAGACTCGTTGGGGCCGGGCCGGGTCAAGTACGAGCAGGGTTGCCGCTGCCTCGAATCCTGTACCGAGGAGAAATCTGGTCCAGGTCGCGCCCGAGTCGTTTGAACGGAATACACCGATGGCGGCCGAATCGCCGAGCATCAGTGTTGCCGCGGCCCAGAGCGTGGCCGAGTTGCCCGGTACAACGGCCAGTCGAGTGATGCAGGCATCAGCGCCCAGGGAGCCGCGTACGCGCCAGGAATAGCCGTAGTCGGTTGTGCGGTACACCTTGCCCGACTTGCCGCCGCAGTACAGGGTAAGGGACCGGTTCGGGTCGGACGCGATTGCGTGAATCCGGTCATGAATTGTGTCGCGCACAGTCCAGTTCGTACCGCGGTTCGAGGTGTAGTAAATACGTGCCGGCTGGCCTTCGGTAACAAGGAATACGTCGTCTGGGAAGTTACGGACCGTGGCCATGGCGGCGACGGTCGCACCTGTGGGGCCGAGTTGCTGCCAGTTCTGGGCGGTCGCGGTGCCTGCCACCATGCCGAGACAAGCAATGACGCAGAGTGCTTTCATGCTACCTCCTGCAGCACAGTTCTTGGCTTCTGACTAGATCCGGTTCTGAGCGGTTCATGTCGCAGTGGTTCAATCTGTTCGATCTTGCTCCGTAGTATCCTTATGTCTCCGGTCTACTACTCGTTCTTCGACCGGCAACGCGGTCTGGTCGGTTTCAACTCTGATGGCCAGTTTCTCTCCGAACGCAGATAGCCGCCGGGCTGCGTCGTCGTAGCGGCTGTGCGCATCCTTCAAGTGCTTGCCAAGTACTTCGAATTCGGTCCGGAATCGGCCAAAATCCTGCTCAAGACGACCGAGGTGGCTAAGGATTTCCTCGGCCCGTTTCTCAATCTGGAATCCGCGCAGGCCCAGCACGATGGTTTGAAGGTTGGCATATAGCGTATTGGGCGATACCGGCACGACCCGGTGCGCTACCGCGTACGCACCGATGCTGTCCTCGTCCGGATCTGGCCGGATGACTGTCTCGTAATACACATTCTCGGCCAGGATGTACATCAGGGCAAAGTCAAAGGTGCCCTCGTCCGGCCTAATGTACTTTGCCGCGATGGTGTCCACGTGCTTGCGCACGTCAGCGGCGAACTGTCGCCGGGCAGTCCTGCGTTCGGATTCCGTAGCCGCAGCCAGCATGCGCTTGAAGTTCTCCAGCGGGAACTTCGAGTCAATCGGAATGAGTTTGCCGCCAAGCCGGACCACGGCATCAACCTTCTCACCGGACCGGAACTTGTACTGAGTCTGGTAGTGATTTGGGACGACTTGGCGCAGGAGGTCCTCAAGAAATAGCTCGCCGATTTCGCCGCGAAGCTTGGGCGCACGCAGGATTTCCTGTAATGAGGCGATGTCCTTGCCGACGTCCAGAATCTGCTTTGATGCTTGGGACAGTTCACCCAGTCCGGCCGACACCTTGGTCACGATGCCGACCGCACTATCGAGCCGCTGGCCGATAAGTCCGGTAGTTGCCTCCAGTCGGCGGTCGAGTGCCTCAAGGTGCTGATTGAGCTGGACTGCACTCTGGTTCAGTGAATCGCGGGTTTCTCGACGAAGGGCTTCGAATTGCTGCTGGAGCAGGGCAAGACTCTGGGTATCGGCTGGTGTACGGCGGCTGCGGCTGACCATGACCGCGAGCGTGACGAGAAATGCAAGGGCGAACACCGCAGCCGAAGCCAGAAGGACGAAATTCATGCGATGCTGGTTACCGGGGTTTTGTCCAAAGTCATTGGCACAGTCCGAGACATTAGCATAAGACAATGGAGGCCCCGGTCAAGCCGGTCGTTTCGCACTGGGGGCAGCCCGGGTATTCCCCTACGTCTTCGCATCTTGCGTGATAGCTGCAGAGACAGCAGTTCATCATCGTCGAGTGTAGGCACACTGCCTTGACGTTCATAGAAAGGCAGTTTGCCTAGAAAGTGGCAGTCTTCCAGTTGCGGCAAAGTCTGCACTTCCGAACCGGTCAGCTACATTTTTCTTGACGAGGCGGTCCTGGTTACTATGATTTCTCGCCGTTTGCCCGGGGCCAGGCGAACGGCCGCGAGGTGTTCGAGGCCCGAAGGAAAAGCTTGTAGGTAGTTCGGAGTCTATGAGTCCGTGAGCGTTGCCAGCCCGAATCGGAGCGCAGCGGAGGCAGCCACCGCGTGGCTGAACCGTAGTCCCTGGAACGAATCTCAAGCTAGGCACTGACCGGAGGTATGTAAGGATGGCAAAGCGCGTGTTCGTGGGGAATCTTCCCTTCAGCGCGACCGAGGACCAGTTGCGCGACCTGTTCGCTCAGCATGGTGAAGTCACCTCGGTAGACATCGTTCGCGACAAGTTCACCGACCGTTCCCGAGGGTTCGCGTTTGTCGAGATGGCATCGGACGCAGAAGCTGCCGCCGCCATCGCCGCACTTAACGGTTACAACCTCGAGAACCGGCCTCTGACCGTCAATGAAGCCCGTCCCCGCACTGAGGGCGGACGTGGCGGTCAGCGCGGTGGCAACCGCAACTCCGCTGATCGCTGGTAGGGTTCTCAGACTGCTTCCGGGGCGGCCTACGGCCGCCCCGTTGCTTCTGTTCTGCTCCTTAGTCGTGCAGACCGGAACTCAGGTTCCGCACTTCTGCGGACAGACTCCCACGCAGCACTGCTTGACGGACTCAGGTAGGCTGCTACAATAGCCGCGCAAGCTGCCGAGCGTCGAACCGAGTCCCGGCCGATCGGCTCGGACTCCGAAGCCGGTATCTTGGACAAAATAACAAACAAAGGAGGCGCCATGCGCAGATGGATTGCAGCGGCCGTGTTGCTTGTAGTGATCGTGCCATTCGTAGGAGGCTGCACTAAGCCAACTAAACTGGTAGGAAGGTTGATTCTGCAGACCGGCCAGTCGGGCGATGTGCAGAATTGCAGGGTCCAACTGTTTGAGAAGTCCGACCTCACTGGCACGCCGGTAAAGGAAGTGGCCTCAAAGCAGAATACCACGGTCAACTCGCCGTTCGAGTTTACCGACGTCATTGAGGGGTACTACTACATCCTGGCCTGGAAGGACTTGAACCTTGACGGCGTGCTCAGTGACAAGGACATCGTCGGGGTCCACGGCGGTACCTACCGGCCCGGTTACGGCGGAACTCAGGTCACGGTGACTAAGGGCAAGACGACCGACGTCGGCGAGATCGTCATGCTCATCTACAAGGAACTGAAGGTGAACACCAGCGGTTCGCGCACCCAGGGAGGAGCAGTCACGAATTTCACCTACCAGTTCAACTACGACCTGACACTAACCCGGTTTTCGGTCGTTTTCCCTGACGAGCCCGGCGTCGAATATGAAGACAACAGGCAGCCCGGAGCAAAGACCGCAGGTGTGGTTTACAATTCTGACGGCTGGAACATGGGCGGCCTTCCGATGCCGACCGGTAACCACATCCTGCGATTTCAGGGAACCTGGGATGGAACGGCTTTTGACATCAGAGACACTGTCGTCGTAAATTAGTCTGGTCGGCAGTAGAGTAAATCGCCGGAGCACCGTTGTTCGGCTCCGGCGATTCCTTTTGGCGCTGCGTCGTAGTGTGCCGCGCCGGTCTGGTCGGTCTGTCGGTTCGTAATGACGCAGAGCGACCGGAACAGTGTCGTACCCGGGTTCTCGATAACCGTATGTTTCCTTCACCGGAAGGACAAGTTCTAGGTCGCTGGCTGACGGTCCGACCGCCCCTGTATTGTCAATAGGTCTGCAACGGGCTTAGATTCGAAAGACAGTAGCGTGCATGGGGGGAGCTTGGAGTTCAGTTCGGCTCGGTGTGAAAGTGGGAGCTTAGGGATCGAGTTTCTGCCCGGCCAAGAGCCACCTACCGGCGGGCTCCGTGTCATACCCCGAATGGAAAATCGTCGTGTCGGGCAGACCACCTTGCTTTGTTCAGTCAGGGCAGGTAAGCGACGGCGGCCGGGTCGTAACCTTGCTTGTTTTGGCAGATGACAGTGGCAGTCGCGGCGGACGAGGTCAGACTTTCGGATTTGGCTATCGGGGAAAGTCAAACCAGAGCTTGGGTAAGACACGCTGCACGACTTGACCGCATCTTTTGGCCGGACCGAGTTGCCGGGTCAGGACCGGACCAGCAGACGCTTGAGGAAGCGGCCGGTGTGCGAAGCCGGAATCTGCACAACGTGTTCGGGCGTGCCGGCCGCTACCACAAAGCCGCCCTCGTCACCGCCTTCTGGTCCGAGGTCAATTATCCAGTCCGCACACTTGACGACTTCAAGGTTGTGTTCGATGACGATTACGGTGTTCCCCCGGCCCACGAGCCGGTCGAGGACGCCGAGAAGCAGCCGGACGTCTTCGAAGTGCAGGCCGGTGGTGGGTTCGTCGAGGAGGTAGAGTGTGCGGCCAGTGGCTATCTTGGATAGCTCCCTTGCCAGCTTGATACGCTGGGCCTCGCCACCGGACAGGGTTGGTGCGGGCTGCCCGAGTTTGATGTAGCCCAGCCCGACGTCAGCCAGAAGTTTGAGCTTGCGGGTGATGAAAGGGACGTTCGCAAAGAAATCCACTGCTTCGTCAACGCTCATTCCTAGGACCTCGCTGATATTCTTGCCCTTGTAGCGGACTTCGAGGGTTTCGCGGTTATACCGTCTGCCCTTGCACACATCGCAGGTGACATAGACGTCGGGTAGAAAGTGCATTTCGACCTTGATAATACCGTCACCACCGCATGCTTCGCACCGGCCGCCGCGGACATTGAACGAGAACCGGCCAGGCTTGTAGCCACGCATCCTTGCCTCCTTGGTCCGGGCGAAGACATCACGAATCGGTGAGAATGCGCCGGTATAGGTGGCAGCATTGGAGCGGGGCGTGCGACCAATCGGCGACTGGTCAATACTGACCACCTTGTCAATATGTTCCAGCCCGGTAATGTGATCGTGGGCACCGGGTTTGTTGCGCGCACCGTAGAAATGTCGAGCCAGGGCCCGGTACAGGACGTCCGCCACTAGTGTGCTCTTGCCTGAGCCGGATACGCCGGTGACACAGACAAACAATCCAAGTGGGAAACGGACGGTGATGTTCTTGAGATTGTTTTCCCGGCAGCCGCTGACTTCGAGCCAGGCCGGACCGGGGGCGCGACGCTGGGCCGGTAAAGGAATGGTTCTCCGACCGGCAAGGTAGTCACCGGTCAACGATTCGGGGCAGTCCTCAATGTCCTCGGGCCGGCCCTGAGCAACGACACGGCCGCCGTTTTCGCCCGCACCTGGACCCAGGTCAATGACATAGTCGGCAGAACGGATGGTCTCCTCGTCATGTTCAACCACAATCACGGTATTACCCAAGTCGCGTAGGCGTTCAAGTGTGGCAAGCAATCGGCGGTTGTCACGCTGGTGCAGACCGATCGATGGTTCGTCGAGAATGTAACAGACCCCAACAAGGCCGGAGCCAATCTGGGTCGCAAGCCGAACCCGTTGGGCTTCGCCACCGCCGAGAGTTTCTGATGCCCGGTCGAGGGTGAGGTAGCCTAGGCCAACAGTATCGAGGAATCCGAGTCGCCTGACGAGTTCTCTGATTACTTCTCGGGCAATGGTTTTTTCCTTGTCATTCAGTTCCAGCCCGCCACTGAAGTATTCATGCGCCTGTTTGACCGACATCGAGGCGACCTGAGCGATGTTGCGGCCGGCGATACGGACGGCCAGGGCTTCGGGTTTGAGCCGCGTACCATTGCAGGCCGGGCAGGGTAGTATTGACATGAACTGTTCGACCCATTCACGCCGGTAATCTGATTCGGTCTCGTGATGGATGCGCATCAGGTAAGGCGCAATGCCTTCGTAGGTCGAGTCCCATACCCAATCGTGCTCCTCACCCTGGTAGCGGATAGTCATTGTCTCGTCCGAACCTTCGAGGATGATTTTCCGGATGCGGGCTGGCAGGTCCTTCCAGGGAGTGGTAAGCTTGAACTTGTACTTGCTGGCGAGGGCACGCAGCTTGGCATTGAGCCATTCCCCGCGTTCACGGGCTTCGCCCCAGGGTGCAAGCGCACCGTCGAGAATCGAAAGCGACGGGTCGGCAATAAGACGGTCTGGGTCAACCTCCATCTGGGTGCCAAGTCCGTGGCAGGCC
>JBDRUN010000024.1 GCA_039801365.1 candidate division WOR-3 bacterium | reverse complement strand
GAAGGGCAACAAGTGCTACGAACTGTGGCGCTATGTTGAAGGCACGACTGTTTACGGCTCTCTGTTTACGGTCAGCCGCAGTGGCGTGCAGGCCGGGTTCAGCGCCGAGCGGTCATGGTTCAGGGTTGCGCCGAATCCGCTAGTGAGTGGTTGGGCAATGGTGCGCTACAGCCTGCCCAAGGCCGGGCCGGTGACGGTGACTGTCTTTGATGTTGCCGGCCGGTCGGTCCAGCGGCAGACGCTTGTGGCGAACAAGGCTGGTGCGGTTGCGCTTGACCTGCGCAAGCTAGTGTCTGGCGTGTACCTTGTCCGGCTTGATGCCAGTGACCTGAGCCAGACCCAGAAGCTCGTGGTGCAGAGATAGCATAGTTCTGACTTACCGGGCTCATCCGACAGGTCAGAGAGGAAGTAGCAGGGGCGGCGCAAGCCGCCCCTGTGCCGTAGGAGCCGCGTTCTGACCCGCAGCGAAACGACGCTCGCACCGGCAGGTTCCAACCCGGCCCAAACTCCGAGTTCAGAACTCCTAATTCAGAACTTTCTCCACACTCCGAGTACGTGAGTCCCTTCAGGTAGACAAACCAGCGTACTACAAAGGTCGGGATGTTCCGGTATCGAACGCCCAGCAATGCTTGACACATAGGTAGTGGTTCTTAGTATTGGCTGTCGTGAGGCGTCACGATAAGAAGCCTTTGGCCCGGCACGACCGGTGCTGCCCGAAGGCGAAACGATAAGGAGGATAGATGAGAATACGCATCGGTCTCAGCATGCTGCTCGTAGCGACGTTCGTTGGCCTTGTTCCAGGGCTGGCCACAGCCGGAGCGGCAGACGACAACAGCTTCTTTGTGTCCGGCCAGGTTGGCGGTGGACTCAACCTCGGCGAGGGCGGCGGGTTTGGCCTAAACCTTGCGCCACGGGTGCTTTACTTTCCGGTGAAGAGCATCGGGGTAGGCGGAGAAGCAGGCTTCGGGTTCTACAGCGAGAGCAATTACAGCTCTCTGGACCTGGCAATCGGGCCCAGGGTTGCCTACTTCCTCAAGTTCGAGCGCCGGCGCTACCCGAGAAGCTGCTGTCTTTCTCCGTGGATGGGTTCGGACGCGATGTGGATGCCGTATGGCGGACTTTCGATCCTGTTCCTGATGCGTTCGAGCAAGTTCGGCAACACAACATCGAGCGCAACCGGGTACCGGGCGCGAATCGGTGCCGGCGTCGCACCCCGCATCGGAGACCGGGGCACTGCTTTCCTTGAGCTCGGGTTCGAGACATCCAAAATGTCGGGCGGGGGATCTGTACACTCGGGTTCGACCGGCAGCAGAATCTACCTTGAGGGCGGGTTCGGAGCTTTCCTGTTCCGTTAGCTCTGGGCCAGAATCACTTGTCGGTCTCCGGAAACGGAGACCGACAGTTTCTTCAAGTATCCGCTTCTCTCCTGGCGGTCGCGGGTCTTGGTTCTGGTCTCCTTGACACTTCTGGACTGACCTCCTATACTTCGGCCATGCCTGGTCCGGAACGCTCAACAAGTCGGTCCCAGACTCCGGACGGCCTGTGGCTGCGCTGCGAAGGCTGTTCAGAAATCCTCTACCGTAAGAGTCTTGAGTCAAACTTCTTTGTCTGCACCCGGTGCGGCCACCATTTCCGCATCACTCCGGAGCAGTACATCGCCATCATCCTCGATCACGCCACGTTCGAGGAACTGGATGCAGACCTGTCGCCGACTGACCCGCTTGAGTTTCCCGGATACCTTGAAAAGCTAAGAGAGTCCCAGGCCAAGACCGGCCGGCGCGATGCATTCGTCTACGGCCGGGGCAGCATTTCCGGCATTCCAGTCGTTTTTGGCGTGATGGACTTCGGGTTCATGGGTGGTTCGATGGGCTCGGTTGTTGGCGAGAAAGTTGCGCGCGCAGTCCGGCTTGCCCGCACTGAGCGCCGACCACTCGTAATCGTCGCCACCTCAGGCGGTGCGCGCATGCAGGAGTCAATGCTTTCACTCATGCAGATGGCCAAGACCTCGGCCGAGCTCGCTCTTCTAAGAGAAGCCAAAGTGCCTTTCATCTCGGTTCCGGTTGACCCCTGTACCGGCGGCGTGTCGGCATCATTTGCCATGCTCGGCGATATCAACATCTCCGAACCCGGAGCACTCATCGGATTCGCCGGCCGCCGGGTAATCGAAGGCACCATTGGCGAGAAATTACCGGCTGGCTTCCAACAGGCTGAGTTTCTTCTCAAACATGGTTTCCTCGACATGGTTGTACCACGTCGCGACCTCAAAGACACGCTCGCAAAGATACTAGGCATCCTGTGGCAGGCAAAGACCGAATGAACCGAACTTTGGTGAGACACCACAGACAATACGGAATACCGGAGCAGGGCTCACCCCGGACTTTTCTCCTTGTCTTCCCGATTCTGCTCCGTCTGCGTCACCTGCCACATTGGCTTTTTGCGCTGCCGTGAGCCGCATTCTACTCAAGGACCTGACCAAGACCTTTGACCGGAACGTGGTTGCCGTTGACCACGTTACCCTTGAGGTGAAGGACACGGAGTTCTTCGTCCTTGTCGGCCCTTCGGGCTGTGGCAAGTCAACGGTCCTTCGCCTTATCGCTGGCCTCGAAGAAGCTACCTCCGGAGAAATCTACATCGGCGAGCGGTTGGTCAACTCGGTCGAGCCCAAGGATAGAGATGTTGCCATGGTATTCCAGAACTACGCGCTTTACCCGCACATGAGCGTGTACGACAACATGGCATTTGCTCTGAAATTGAGAAAGGTACCGAAGCCTGAAATCAGAAAGCGGGTGCTTGAGGCGGCAGCGGTCCTGGGCATCGAAAGCCTGCTCGAACGCAAGCCCGCGGCGCTTTCCGGCGGCCAGCGCCAGCGGGTCGCAGTTGGTCGCGCCATCGTCCGCAACCCCAGGGTGTTCCTGTTCGATGAACCGCTCTCCAACCTCGACGCCAAACTCCGGGTCGGCATGCGGGCCGAACTCGCAAGACTCCATCAGCGGCTTGAGACGACGGTGTTCTACGTAACCCACGACCAGGTTGAAGCAATGACCCTGGGCCAGCGCATCGGCGTAATGAAGGACGGCAGGCTTCTCCAAGTCGCAGACCCCCTGACGCTCTACAACCGGCCGGTCAACCGGTTTGTGGCCGGCTTCATCGGTTCGCCACCGATGAATTTCCTCGAAGGCCGGCTCGCCCAGAACCCGCTCCGCTTCGTTCATCCCTCCTTCACGCTCGAACTGCCACCAGCACTTGCCGGGCCGCTTGCGCCGGTCGGAACCGGCCCGGTCATCCTGGGCGTGCGGCCCGAAGATGTCCAGATTTCGGCTTCTCCTTCCATTCGCGCCGGGGTCGAGGTCGCCGAACTAATGGGCAACGAGAACATCCTCTATCTGCAACTCGGCGGAAGTTCGCTGATTGCCAGAGTAGCGCCGCGCTACGCGCCGAAACCCGGCACCGGCGTTGACATTAGCTTCGACCTATCCCGGCTCATTTTCTTCGACCCTGCGACCGAAGCCGCGCTCACCGGCTAGCCACGCACAAGCAACCAGGCCAGCACTCCGGCAAAAACAAGCGCTGGCAGCATGTTCAATACCTTTACCTGTTTGATTTCCAGAAGGTTGATGCCAAGCCCGATAAGCAGAAGCCCGCCGACCGCGCTCACCTCGTTCACGACCGGCCCAGACAGTGCCTTCTGTGCCGCTGCAGCAAGCAGACTGAGCCCGCCCTGATACACAAGCAGCGGAATCACCGAGAATACCACCCCAATCCCATATGCGGCGGCCAAGGCCACCGCAGCAAACCCGTCGAGTACGGACTTGGCAAGCAAGAGGTTAGGCGCCTTGCCCATCCCTTCCTCCATCGCGCCCAGGACCGTCATCGAACCCATACAGAAGAGAAGAAAAGCTGCGACCATCCCCTCGGCAAACCGGTCTGGCCGGCCGTGCGCTTGCACATCATCACTCGACTGCCCGACTGTTCGGCCACCTGGCCACCTCAGCTTCAGCCAATCACCGAGACGGACAAGATGTCGGTCAATGTCAATAAGCTCGCCCGCAATCGCGCCCGGCACAATGCTGAAAACAACAACAAGCCAGTTTGCGGTCTTGATTGCCATACTGACGCCGATTGCCAGTGAGAAAAGACCGATGCCCTGGAATGTGATTCTTGTCAGCCTTTCGGGTAGCCTTGCGCGGACAACAAGACCGATGACGCTACCGGCAATCACGGCTCCGACATTCACCAGAGTACCGACCATTTGGCTTCAATATACTGGTAAACCACTGTCCGGCAATAGCGGACAGTTCTTCATTCTTAATAGGGAATTAGTCGGTGGGCTACCGGCACGGGCACAAGAACTGGCCATTCCCAGCCCGGTGCATCAGACCTTGGTTTGCAGAGCCGTGAGCCAGGCCGCGGGAAGAACCGTTTGCTGAGCTCCTCAAGCTGCACCCGGTGGAACAACAGGCGAGGAAGCTTGCCCTGCCACTGCCCGACCAACAGGACAGGCCGCTGCCCCGGCAGCAAGGCAAACGGCTTGGACCGCTTCCAGGGTGACACCGAGGCAAGTACCTTGGACCGCAACCAGAAAGGCGACGAGCCAGGCCGCAATGCAGACTGCGAGGACAACGGCTGGCACAACAGCCAGCCAGACCGCAAGCCCGGCGGCCTGAACCGCAACTTGGGAATCAATAAGACAAACTACCTGGGTAGCACCAGGATGGACGCCGACCCAAGCGACCAAGCAGGCGACCAGGGAAAGAACGAGGACAACAGCCGTTCAGACAACTACCCAAACTACGTGTAGAACCACCTGGTAGATGACCCCCATGTATCCATTCTCCAGATATCAGGTCGCGGGCAACTGATTGAAAAACCAGAAATTGTGATAATGCCTTATGGCAAGAACCTGTTCCGGGTCAAAGTTGATCCCGGTTTACCTCCAGGTAAACTTAGTGTGGGCGACTCATGGCTGCGGACACAGCTCGAAAACGCTCGGATGCGGCTATCAGGTTGGGTGCGGCTTTACGCGCGTTGCGCAGGCGAGCGGGCCTGAGGCAGGCAGATGTTGCCAAACTGATGGGCAAAACAGGCAGAGGCGCAAAGACCATTGTGTGCCGGCTAGAAAATGGATACTACGAACAGCCGAAAAAGGATACGCTCGTCCGATACGCCAGGGCCTGCGCCGCGGGCCCGAACGAGATTGCCAGTATCCTGGGTCTGAGCGAAACTATTGCTAAACCACTCGCACCTACTCCCCCTGCCGCAAACTGTCCCATCCAGACCCAGGCCCAACCACAAGTGCGGATTGAACCGCAGGTCACGGCTGGCAGCGTGCAATCGCTGATTCAGGAAAAGAAACCGAAGAAACCAAGAAGGCAGAAGACACGGGAACAAGAATTGGCGGTAATTGAGCGACAAGCACAGCGTCTATTCGGCCAGACAATGCTTGAAGCGGTACTCTACGACATCCTGAAATCAGGTCTGCCTCCCGAGGCTGTGCAAGAACAAAAGGCTCTGGCTGAACACGGCCGCAAGACATTCAAGCTATTGGCCCGGACCCGTCAGTCCCGGCTCCGCCTGCGCGAAAAGACGCTGGAGTGTAAGGGAATAACACCAGAGCAGGTAAAGCAGGTCGAGGAAATCATCAGCCGGCTGTTCAGTGCAATGGAGGAAGCTGGCGACCTGGACCGCCGGCCTTCAGTTGACCCTGAGCAGGTCTTGGCCGGCATCCAGAAGCTCGTGCCACCACACAAGGCCGAGGACCGCATCATGGACGAACTGCGCCAGGAACTGGCAAAATGGGCCAGCGCCAGAGACGCGGTCACACACCAGATCAGAGCTGAGTACGCAAAGCTGCTTACCGAACAAGGCCTGACCGCAGACCAGGTCAACCGGCTTTGCTTCAGTCTGCTGTCATTCTGCACGATAGCCGAGGAAAATCCGGATAAAGAAACGCGGCAGCAAATGGCCCAGGAACTTGCGGCCCGGGCCAGAACCGAAGCGACAAAGCAACAGCTCCTCAGCATGGCCGAGTACGTATTCCGGCGCTGGGACGAACTGAAGACCCAAATACCGCCAAGACCGCGGGCGCTCCAGGGAACACAAGGATGAACTCTCAGTTCAGAAAGCGGAACGCAGCACCCAGACCTCCAATCGGTCTGGCGGAGAATGCTGAGAGAGTACTGGCCCGAATCGAGCAGAAGGATGAGAGAGTAATGGTGTTTGGCATGAATCAGATTCAGGCATGGCCGCTGGTCGAACCGATAGTCCGCCAGACTGTTGACGCGGCCGGCGTGACCGTGGTGGTACGCAACAGCTACTTTGCCTTCGGCCGCGAGCTGACCCGACTGTTCCGCACTCTTGCGGGCAACACGCTTGTGTGCAGCATAAGGCGACTGTTCTTGAAGTGGAAAATGTTTGGGCTTGACCCGGCCATTCTGCAGCAACTGTTCCTCGCCTGCTTTGACCAGCTGTTCCGTCTGCCGCCTTCAGCCGTCCCCTTGCCCCAGCCATTGCTGTCTACGAACAGAAGAACGAAAATCAAGTCGCGTAAACACCAGCCCGGACGCAGGCATAGAACCTATGCGCAGGCGCTGGCCCGCGGCAAGGGAACCAGGGCCAGGTCTGGCACTGCCCAGGAGCAGGTGGCAAGGCACCGTGCCGGAGCCAAACGCCAGCGCCAGGTCAGCGCCACAACCCGTGCGGTGCTCACCGGTTTCGGCGTGCCGATGCGCTTGTTCGTTCGGTACAACGCGGTTGCGCTCAAGCTCGACCGACTGGTGCGGCTCAGGACCGCCAAAACCCTCGAACGTCTTGCCCTAGACCTGATCGAGCGGTACGCAGCAGAAGGTCTGGACGAGCGGGTTCTACTCGCCCTGTACCGCCGCATCGCCGGCATTGAACCGCCCGCTGATGCCAGCTATTGATTAGTCCTGAGAAATCCGTATAATACTGCTTCTGCGTCAGGGTCCGGTAAACATAACCTTGACAGAACATTGTAGTTGTGTATAAAGGACGTTACGAATGAAGCTGTCTGTGCAAAACAAAGCAACGGTCACCCGTAACTGGCACCTTATTGATGCTAATGGCAAGGTGCTGGGCCGGGTAGCCTCAGCCGTGGCCTGGCTGTTGATGGGCAAGCACAAGCCGACCTATACTCCGCATGTTGACGCTGGCGACCACGTCGTGGTGATAAACGCCAGGGGTATCCGTGTGACCGGCAAGAAGCTGACCGACAAGGTCTATTACCGTCACACGATGTATCCCGGCGGTCTCAAGGCACAAACCTACGGCCAGATGCTCGAGAAATTTCCAACCCGGCCTCTGGAGCTGGCCGTGAAAAGGATGCTACCCAAGAACCGGCACCAGCAGCCGCGCCTGAACCGGCTGCACATCTACCTCGACGAAAAGCACAATCACCAGGCACAGAATCCGCAACCAAGAGCAATATGAACGAGACATTCTTCGCCACCGGATCGCGCAAGACCGCAACCGCTCGCGTCTGGCTTGTTTCCGGCGGCAGTGAAACAACGGTCAATGGCCGGACCTGCGAGCAGTACTTTGGCCGGGCCGACCTGGTCCGCAATGCCCTGGCTCCACTTTCGGTTACCGGCACCCGGGCTCAGTTCGGCCTGCGCGCGACCGTGGCTGGCGGTGGCCTGTCGGCCCAGGCAGACGCGGTTGCGCTCGGCGCGGCCCGGGCACTCGTCGCGTTCAACGCCGAGTTCCGCAAGCAGTTGAAGGATGCGGCGCTGCTCAAGCGCGACCCGCGCGAAAAGGAACGCATGAAATACGGCCTTGCAAAGAGGAGGAAACGGTTCCAGTGGACCAAGCGATAGACTTGAAAGCGATGCTCGAGGCCGGCCTGCACTTCGGCCACCGTTCCCGGCGTTGGAATCCGAAGATGAAGCCTTACATCTTCGGCCGGAAGAACGGCATCTACATCATTGACCTCGAAAAGACGGTCGAACGGATGCGCATCGCCTACGATGCGGTCCGCAATATTGCCGAGGCCGGCCAGGACCTGCTCTTCGTCGGCACCAAACAACAAGCCCGGCCGATAATCCAGGAAGAGGCAGCCCGGTGCGGTGCATTCTCGGTCACCGAGCGCTGGATCGGCGGACTCCTGACCAATTTCGAAATCGTCTCGAAGCGTATCACCCGGATGGCCGAACTGGAGCGGATGATTGCCGACAACGACTTCGGCGATGCCACCAAGAAGGAGGCTCTGCTCCTCCAGCGCGAGTACCGCAAGCTTGCCAAGATGTTCTCCGGCGTCAAGGATATGGACCGCCTGCCAGGCGCCGTGTTCATCGTTGACCCGGTACGCGAGGAGACCGCACTGGCCGAGTGCCGCCGGATGAAGGTACCGGTTGTTGCCCTCATTGACACCAACGGCGACCCAGAGCTTATTGACTACCCAATTCCCGGGAATGACGACGCGCTCCGTTCAATCCGGCTTGTCGCCAGCATGATTGCCAACGCTTTCATGGAGGGCCGCAAGGAACACGAACCGGAACGTACGGAATCAAGCCCTTCAAGCCCGACCGCGGAGGGACAATGAGCCAGCCACTTGACCGGGTAAAGGACTTGCGTCAGCGTACTGGCGCAGGCGTCATGGACTGCAAGACCGCGCTGGAACAGGCTGGTGGCGACATTGACAAGGCGATCGAGATCCTGCGTACCAAAGGCATCGCCAAGGCTGCCAAACGGGCTGAGCGGCCGACCAGCGCCGGCGTGGTTGACGCCTACATTCACCCGGGTGAACGCCTGGGTGTACTCATCGAAGTCAACGTTGAGACTGACTTCGTGGCCCACAATCAGGAATTCCGTCGTTTCGTGCGTGACCTCGCACTGCAGATTGCCGCGGCCGACCCGATTGCGATTGACCGCGAAGGCGTGCCGGCCGAAGTCATCGACCGGGAAAAGCGCATCTATGAAGAGCAGGCGCTTGAATCCGGAAAACCGGTCAAGGTCGTCGAAAAGATTGTCCAGGGCAAGCTCGAGAAGTTCTACGCTGACGTGTGTCTGCTCGAGCAACCTTTCGTCAAGAACCCAGAACTCACCATCGGCGACTACCTGAAGGAGCAGATTGCCAAGTTCGGAGAGAATATCCGCGTAAAGCGATTTGCCCGTTTCAAGGTAGGTGAGTAGCAGCCTGAAACGTGCCCGGCACTACAACCGGGTTCTTCTGAAACTGTCCGGCGAGTGCATGGCCTCGCCGGAACTGCTTTCTGGAGTCGTGCGTCAGCTTGCCCATGCTCGTCGGCTCGGTGCAACACTTGCGGTCGTTGTCGGCGGCGGGAATATTGTCCGGGGCCGCGACTACGGTAACCCTGAATCTGGCACCCAAGGCTCAAGCTCCAGCACCGGTCTGACCCGTGTCGCCGCTGACCGAGCCGGAATGATCGCTACGGTAATCAACGGCATCCGGCTGTCCAAAACCCTTCCGGTTCCGGCCACCCATCTGTGCGCGTTCGGTATTCCGGGCATGGTCGAGCACTACACCGTGGAACGGGCACAGGCAGAACTGGCTGCTGGTCGGATAGTAGTCTTGTCCGGTGGTACCGGCAACCCGTACTTCTCGACCGACTCGGCTGCGGCGCTGCGTGCGGCTGAGCTTGGCGTCGAGCTTCTGATGAAAGCGACGAACGTTGCCGGCGTTTACTCGGCCGACCCCAGGCAGACGAAAAACGCCCGACTGTATCGCCGACTGAGCTACGAACAGGCCCTGGCCGCCAGGCTCGCGGTCATGGACCTTCCGGCATTTGCGCTCTGCATGGAGTGCCGGATTCCAATTCGGGTGTTTGACTTGTCCCGGCCACGCGCTATTATCGAGATAATTCAGGGGAAAGAAATCGGGAGTTACATATGCTAGAACAGGTCTATCGTGATTTTCGGGCCAAAATGGCCAAGACGGTTGAAGTCCTCGAGGCTGAATTCGCCCGTATCCGCACCGCCCGCGCCAACCCAGCCATCCTTGATGGCGTGCGCGTGAACTACTACGATACACCGACCCCGCTCAAGCAATTGGCGAGCATCTCGGTGCCCGAACCCAGACAACTTGTTGTTCAACCCTGGGACCGAACCATCCTGCCCGAAATCGAGAAGGCAATTCAACGGGCTGAGCTTGGTCTGAACCCCAAGGTCGAGGCCAACCTCATCCGACTACAGATTCCTCCCCTTACTGAGGAGCGACGTCGGGAACTGGTCAAGCTGTGCGGCAAACTAACCGAGGACGCACGGGTCGCAGTACGCAACCTGCGCCGCGAAGCCAACGAGGCCGTAAAGAAACTCGAAAAGGACAAGAAGATATCTGAGGACGACGCCAAGGCCGGTTCGAAGAAAATCCAAGAGTTCACCGACGAATACATCCGCAAGCTCGACGAACTACTGAAAAAGAAGGAAGCCGAAGTCCTTGAAAAGTGACGCCTGAAGAAAGGAGGGCGTCATTCCAAACGGAGCAAGAAGGCCCACCCGGCCGGCCCCAAGGCTGCCAAACAGGACATGTTTGTCAGCACAGCATCCTGTGACCAAGACTGACAACCCGCGTATTCCCCGCCACGTTGCTATCATCATGGACGGCAACGGTCGCTGGGCCGCGCGGCGTCACCTGCCACGAACGATTGGCCACCGCCAGGGTGTCAAGGCGCTACACAATACTGTAGCCGCCTGCTCCGACCTCGGGGTCAAGTACCTTACGGTGTACACCTTCTCCACCGAAAACTGGCAGCGGCCACCGCGCGAGGTGAGAAACCTAATGACGCTGATGGCCCGGTCAATAGATGCGGAACGACCCGGGCTCATGAAAAACAACGTTAGGGTTCGCACGATCGGTCGCGCCCAGGACCTTCCTGCTCCGGTCAGAGCAAAACTCGAACAACTGATTGCCGACACCGCGGCTAACACCGGGGTCGTCTTTACCCTGGCTATCAGCTACGGTGGCCGGGCTGAAATCATTGACGCCTGTCGCCGGGCGGTCGCGGCCAGAATTGCGCCGGATTCAGAGGAAGACTTCAGACAACTGCTCTATGACCCCTCCCTCCCGGACCCGGACCTGCTCATCCGCACCGGCGGCGACCAGCGGATTTCCAACTACCTGCTCTGGCAACTGGCCTACACCGAACTGTACTTCACTGACACGCTCTGGCCTGATTTTGGCCGCAAGGAACTTGCAGCTGCAATTGAGGAATTTAGCCGCCGCCAGCGGCGGTTCGGTCGGGTATGAAAGACACTGGCTTGTGGGGCAGAATCCTGTTAGGCACGCTCCTCGCTGCCGCAGTGTTCTTCATCGTCATGCTCGGGCCTCTTGAAGTAGTTACCCTTGTTACTGCGGCCTGGTCCGTACTCGCAACATTCGAGTTTGTCCGCCTGCTTCGTACTGCCGGTGTTGAAGTGGACCCCTGGCTGCTCGGAATCCTTAATCTTTCGGTAGCAGTCGCAGCCTGGCTCGGCTGGCTGCCTCACTTCCTGCTTGCGCCGATTGCCGTTGTTCTCATCACCGCGGTCACGCTCCGCACTCCCAGGCCGCGCATTCCGGTATATGGCGTCTTCACCATCGTTTACCTCGGCTTTCTGCCTGCTCACCTCATCCTGCTCCGCCGGGTCTGTCCGATTCACACCGAACACGTATGGCTCGCGATGTTTCCCCTGCTTCTGACCTGGCTCAATGATACGGCCGGCTGGGGTATCGGCAAGCTCTGGGGCCGACGCCAACTATCTCCTAACCTGAGCCCGAAAAAGACTTGGGAAGGCTTCATCGCCGGACTAGTGGCTTCAGCCGTATTCGCTGCTATTTTCCTTATGCGGTTCCAAGTGTTCGCAAGCCGCCACTGGTTGCTGCTTGCCTTGTTCGGCATCGGACTTGGTGCACTGGCCCAGGCCGGAGACCTATTCGAGTCAATCTTCAAACGTGCGATCGGTGTCAAGGACAGCTCAGCCATACTCGGCGAGCACGGCGGGTTCCTCGACCGGGTTGACAGTCTCCTGTTTACCATCCCGGCGTGGTACTACCTGCTCCGGTACTACCTTCCGTGAGACTCACCGACCCGGTATTCGGCAGCCAACCCACGATTAGAGTCGAGTACGTCGCCTTTGACTCCCACGGCGTGAAAAGCATGTGTACCCGTATCTCCACACCCGATGTCTGCGTCACGATTGACCCCGGCGCGTCGGTCGAGTCAGCATCCTTCCCTCTGCCTGAACCAAGACGTCGGGAACTCGCCAGCCGCTACGAACAAGCTTGCCGTTTCTCCTCAGCATCTTCTCAAGCCATAGTTATATCGCACTATCACCTAGACCACTTCCTTGACCAGCGGGCAGCCGAAGTGTACGGTCGGAAGGTACTCTTCGCCAAGTCGCTCAAGGACCTCCCGCCGAAACAACTCGCCCGGGCCGAACGTTTCTTCAGCTCCATCAGCGGCCTGCCCGAAGAAATCGTCTGGGCCGACAACAGGAGATTCAAGTTCAAGAAGACCGAAATCGCCTTTCTGGGACCGGTCTGGCACGGCAAGCATGATGCCGAGCCCGGCACCGTGCTCATGACCGAAATCCGAAGGGGCCGGGACAAGGTCCTTATCACCTCGGACGTCTCCGGCCCGGTCGAAAGAGAAACCACTGACCTCGTCTGCGCGGCCCGAGCCCAGACCGTGGTGCTCGACGGCTATCCGACTGCAACCCTCAGCCAGTCCGGTCCTGACTACGGACTCGTGCAGAGTATTGTCAACGTCTGCCGTATTCTCGCCGAACCTGAACTCAAGACCCTGGTAATTGACCACCACATGGCCCGCGACTACCGCTACCCGGCGTTCTTCAAGATTGCCTACGACAAAGCCCGGGAACTCAAGAAGCAATTAGGCACCGCGGCCGAACTCACTGGCCGCACCAGCATGGTCCTTGACGGCCTGAAAAACTATGGTCCGACCAAGTGGCATCGCTGGTTCCCACTTGACCCCAAGACTGCCCGCAAAACACTCGAAACGGCGGTCGCCCAGAAAAGAACAACCGAAGACTGGCTCGTGGCCTTTGACCGCTGGATAGGCTGAGCCGCTACCACCCGGTCACAGCGAATCCTGGGTCACTCGGTCCGACGCGGCTGAGACCTGGTGCAGCCCGCTACTCGAGTCCTCTCACTCGGACCAGCTGAGTGAGCTTGACGCCACAAGTATGCGGTCTATAATTCCCGTTCCAGCGACTCTGAACATGAAATATTGGCGCAAGCCGCTCGACGCCGAACGGTGTAAACCGCCGCATGGCACGGTCCATATCATCGTCAACCGGTGCAAAGGTTGTGGATTCTGCATCAAGTACTGCCCGAAGAAGGTGCTCGAGTTCTCCAAGGATTTCAATCGCAAAGGCTATCACCCGCCGCTCGTGGCCCGGCCCGAAGACTGTGTGGACTGCAAACTGTGCGAGGTGATGTGTCCTGAGTTCGCCATCTGGGTGACTTCAGACCAGACGTGCAAGGAACCCGAGGGACCGGAAAGGACGCCGGAACAGCAAGGTCCTGAGCCGGCACTTGAGGACTCAGACGCTAGGGTTTCCGGCAAATCAGAAACCAGCAACGAGAATCGGGCGTGAATGCGGCAGTTCTGACCGGTTCGCACTATTGGGACGGCGATTACGCATGTGCCGAGGGCGCAATCGCGGCCGGCTGTCGGTTCATGGCCGGATATCCGATAACACCCTCAACCGAAGTCGCCGAACGTCTGGCTGAGCGATTCCCTCTGGTCGGCGGCATCTTCGTCCAGATGGAAGATGAGCTTGCTTCGATGGCTGCAATCCTCGGTGCGGCCTGGGCCGGCACAAAGGCCATGACGGTAACGTCAGGCCCGGGTTTCTCGCTGATGCAGGAAAACATCGGCCTCGGCGTGATGACCGAAACACCTTGTGTCGTCGTCAATGTCCAGCGGGGCGGGCCTTCGACTGGATTGCCGACCCTGACCGGCCAGCAGGACATGATGCAGGCCCGCTGGGGTTCGCACGGTGACTATGAGATTATCGCGCTCTGCCCCTGTTCGCCTCAGGAGTGTTTCGACCTCACCATCACCGCTTTCAACCTGTCCGAGCAGTACCGCCTGCCGGTACTGCTCATGATGGACGAGTGCGTCGGCCACATGACTGAGAAGGTGGTCGTGCCCGAGCCGGACAAGATAAAAGTCCGGCCCCGGCGCTGGTACCGTGGTCCGAAGGAGAACTACCACCCATATCTTCCGGACAAAGACCTGGTGCCGCCGATGGTACGAGCTGGCGACGACTACCGCTTCCACATCACCGGCCTCACCCACGACGAACGCGGCTATCCGGTCATCAACGCCGCGTGCCAGCATCTTTGCGTCACGCGGCTCGTCGAGAAAGTCCGCCGGAACGTTGACGACATCGTTATCCTCGACGAACGCGACACCGAAGATGCCGAAGTTGTGGTCGTGTCCTATGGAATCAGTTACCGCGTCGCCACCCGTGCTATTGCGCTTGCCCGGGCGCAGGGTATCAAAGTCGGCTCGTTGCGCCTAGTAACGGTCTGGCCATTTCCTGAGAAGCGGATTGCAGAACTGGCCCGCAAGGTCAAATGCATGGTCATGCCCGAAATCAACCTCGGCCAGGTTTTCCTCGAACTGGACCGGGTCGCAGGCTGCCATTGCCACACCCGGCTTGTGCCGCACTGCGGTGGCTGGGTCCACGACCCGCAAGACATCCTTGCGGCCATCGTCGAAGGTGCAAAGGCGGATGTCAGATGAACGATTCCGGATTACCATCCATCAATCAACCACCAGCCGAATCTGGTCACCATCCGCTCGAACCCTACCTGCGGATGGACCGCATTCCGCATATCTGGTGCTCGACCTGCGGACTTGGGACGGTGCTGAATTCGTTCCTGACCGCGGTCAAGAACAGCGGCATTCGCCGTGAAGACATTGCGGTAGTGTCTGGTATCGGCTGTACCGGCCGCGCTGCTGGCTACGTGAACCTTGATTCATTCCACACCACCCATGGTCGGGCCATCCCGTTTGCCGCGGGTCTGAAGCTTGCCAATCCGCGGCTCAAGGTTGTGGTCATCTCCGGCGACGGCGACCTGATTGCCATCGGTGGCAACCACTTCATCCATGCCGCGCGCCGGAACATGGACCTTGCCGTCATCTGCGTCAACAACTTCAACTACGCCATGACCGGCGGCCAGTTCGGACCAACGACGCCGCTGACCGCCCGTACTACAACCGCGCCCTATGGCAGCTACGAACATCCATTCAATCTACCATTTCTGGCTGAATCCTGTGGCGCGACCTACGTTGCGCGCTGGACTGCGCTCCACGTGCGCCATCTAACCGCCGCGATTCGGGAAATTCTCTCCCGCCGTGGCTTCGGCTTCATTGAAGTCATCTCACCTTGCCCCACGGTCTATGCCCGCCGCAACCGTCTGGGCTCCGGGCTTGACCTGCTCGAGTTCTATCGCGACAACTCAGACGTTCGGAACGGTGCCGACACCCGTGAGTGCGCCATCGGGTTTCAGGAACGGCTGATCGTCGGCAAGTTCGTAGATATTGAGAAGCCAACTTTCACCGACACGATGAACGCCAGCCTTGCCGAATCGGTCGGCAAGGACTACGTCCCCTACCAGGGGCCGATGGAACCGGAAGCAGACATCGGCCACGAAAGCACGAAAGACGCCAGCGGGACGGACAAGACATGAACTGCGTCATATCTTCCTATCTCTGTAGTTTGTCTTTCGCTTCGCTTGCTCCTGACGTCCTTGAAGTTTTTCCTCTTCACGAGGGACTATAATGGAAATCAAGCTCTCCGGCTTCGGCGGCCAGGGGATCATCCGCATGGGCATGATTCTCGGCCGGGCCGCGGCGATATTCGACAACAAGAACGCAACCCTGACCCAGAGCTTCGGACCTGAGGCACGGGGCGGTGCCTGCTCAGCCCAGCTCATCGTATCTGAGCACGAGATTCTCTACCCGTATCTCACAAGCCCAGACGTCCTCGTGACAATGTCGCAGGAAGCCTACGACAAGTTCGAGTCCGAACTCAAACCAGGCGGAATCCTGTTCATCGAACAGGACCTCGTCCGTGCTCACCCGCCAGAACCGGGCACAAAGCTGTACGGCATCACCGCCACTCGTATCGCTGAGCAGATGGGCAACCGGATGTTTGCGAACATGGTAATGCTCGGCTTCATCGTCGCGATCACCGGCATTGTCTCGGTCGAGGCAATCAAGAAGGCTGTCGCCGGCATGGTACCGGACCGTTCCCTTGCCCAAAATATCCAGGCCCTGGAAAAGGGGCTTGCTGCTGGAAAAGAGCAACTGGGCCAGGCATCGGCTCCGTCGGTTTGACCTATCGTTGCCTCAGCTTATGACGCTCTCGTCTCGAACATGACCCGACCTGAACTCACCCTGGCGCGTATCCGGCGGGCGTTCGAGCAGGGTCGAGCCGCTATTACCTTACCTGAGGAAGGAAAACAGTTCCGCGTGCAGCCGATACCAGCATCATCCTGCCGTGTCGCCTGTCCGGCCGGTGTGAATGTCAAGGCATACGTTGGCCTGATCGCAAGCCAGCAGTTCAACCGGGCACTCGAAGTAGTACTCCAGTCAAACCCGTTGCCCGGCATCTGTGGACGGGTATGCACTCATCCGTGCGAAGCCGAGTGCCGCCGCGCCGAGATTGATGCGCCGGTCGCTATCCGACTGCTCAAACGTTTCATCGCGGACTTTGCGTTCTCGGACGCTTCCGCCGTGTCGGACAAGTACCGCTCGATAGTCACACCCAACGGCATTCGCGTTGCCATTGTCGGATCAGGCCCGGCTGGAATCACCGCGGCCAGCGACCTTGCCCGACTTGGGTACTCGGTCACAGTCTTTGAGGCCTTGGACCGCCCGGGTGGCATGATGCGGGTTGGCATTCCGGCATTCCGCCTGCCGCATGCGATCATTGACCAAGAAGTCGGTGCCCTTACCAGGCTCGGCATCGAAATCCAGACCTCGAGTCCGATTGACGACCCGAAACGGCTATTGGCCGATGGGTACGCGGCTGTGTTTTGGGCCACCGGTTGCCATTCCGGTATCGGCCTTGGGCTCGCACTCGAGGATCAACTCGAAGGTGTGGAAGACTGTACTGATTTCCTGCGTACGACCAACCTCGGTGTACGGAGCGAAATTCCGTCTCGAGTTCTGGTCATCGGTGGCGGCAATTCCGCGGTGGACGCGGCCCGAGTCGCATGGCGATTGGGTGCCCATGAGGTCCAGATTGTCTACCGCCGGACCCGCAAGGAAATGCCGGCTGACCGGGAAGAAATCGAGGACGCGCTGGCTGAAGCTATCACACTGCGCTGCCTTACCCAGCCGGTGGCTTTCTTGCATCGTGAAGGGCACGTCACCGGGCTACGCTGCATCCGGACGCGTCTTGGTGAGCCGGATGCAAGTGGTCGGCGTCGACCGGTACCAGTACCGGGCTCAGAGTTCGAAATCCAGGCCGACCTCGTAGTGAAAGCAATTGGCCAGCGGCCAGACCCTTCCCCACTCGAACGGGCCGGCATCAAACTTACCGCAGCCGGGACCGCGGCAGTTGACCCCGATTCTGGTGCTGCATCTGTACCAGGCATCTTCTGCGGCGGCGACGTCGTTACCGGTCCAGCAACTGTAATTGACGCCATCGCTGCCGGCCACCGTGCGGCCCGAGGCATTGATTCGTTCATCACCGGCCGCCCGCGGTCTGCCCCGGACTGCACCAGCCGCGAATCCGAGGTGCTTGCACCAGCCCTGACCGCGGTACTGATTGACCGCGTGCGTTCCCATAAACTCGCCCGCCACATGCGCAAGAGCTTCGCCGAAGTCGAACAGCCACTCACTCGTGAGCAGGCAGTCGAAGAGGCGCGACGTTGTCTGCGCTGCGGTCCATGCGCCGAGTGCATACGCTGCTCAGCGCTATGCGCCAGACGGCAAGTAGCCCTCTCGCTGCCCGGCATCGAGACTGAACTACTAATCCGCGTACCGGCCATTGAAGCACTGTTCGACCAGCCGGCCAAGGCCAGAACCGTGCTCGTCCGTCGGTCGGGCGCCGGCCAGACCGAGATGCTGGCAAGACTGGTAGCGGCACGTGTGGACCCTGAGCTGTGCCGGGGCTGTGGCGACTGTATCAGCGTCTGCATCCACGAAGCCGTGAGCCTTGTTGAAACCGACATCGGCCTGAAACTCGCAAGCGTTGACCTGGCCCGGTGCCGAGGTTGCGGCACTTGTATTGCAGCATGTCCGACCGGTGCGCTCTCTGACCGTCGTGAGCCGGAACCTGAAGACAATGAGTAGAACCGAACGGTTAACAACCGCCTCACCGCTGACTGTGTTCGCGTGTCAGACCGCACTCGCCCGGCTGCCAGCCGACCGTGGTGATGATCATCTCCAAGTCCGTGAACTGGTCTGCGCTGGTCGGGTAGATGCCGGACTACTCCTCGCCGAGTTTGAGAAGGGCGCTGAACGTGTCCTCGTTCTTGCCTGCGAACCGCCATGCTGCCGGCACGAAGGTGGCGCTGAGCGCGCATGCCGGCAGGTCCAGGTCACCTGGCAACTGCTTCGAACACTTGGCCTTGACCCGGCTGCGCTCGCACTCGAGCTGGTTGATGCCCACGGCTCATCGCGGGCAGTCCGACCGGAACAGAAATGAACAGCTGCATCCCTAGAGCAGTCTGGACCTGCATTGACTGCGGCAAGTGCACCGCGGTCTGTCCGGTTGCCCGCACCGGCCTTGGTTTCTCGCCCCGGAGTTTCATCCAGCGTGCGGTCCGCAAGAACACTGATTCTGCGCTCTACAATCGTGCGCTCTTTGCCTGCCTTGCCTGCGACCGGTGCCGCACCGTGTGCATGTCCGGCATCAGCTTCGCCGAACTGACTAAGGAGTTACGGGCTGCGGCTCGAACCCGCGGCGCACTCGGCCAACCCGCCCATTCCGGCGTGCTCCAAATCATGATGCGAATGATGGCGCGAAGCGACCGGCCTCAGAACCGGCTGGCTTGGCTTGACGGTTCGGTGCGCACGAACAGCAAGAGCGATGTCATCTACTTCACGGGCTGCGCGCCCTATTTCGAGCCGGTGTTCGGCTACCTTGCGGTCCAGCCGCTGCGAACCGCCCTGAACGCAATCCGGCTGCTCAATCTGGCTGGCATCGAACCGAACCTGCTTGTGGATGAGCGCTGCTGCGGTCATGACCTCTTATGGCAAGGTGATATTCAGAACTTCCGTCTGCTGGCCGAACGGAACCTCAAGATTGTCCGTGAATCTGGAGCGCGCCTCGTTGTATTCTCCTGCCCGGAATGCCTGCGCACGTTTCGGCTAGACTACCGGCGCAACTTCGGTGAGCTTGGCTTTGAAACCGCTCATATCACCGAGGTTCTTGTCAACCGGATTCGGCCTTCAGCCCTCAGTCTTCAGCCGCGCGCCGGCAAGACCCGGGTCACCTTTCAGGACCCGTGCCGGCTTGGCCTTCACCTTGGCATCTTTGACCCACCCCGCCGACTGCTTGAGACGATTCCCGGGCTCGAACTCGTCGAGATGGAGCACAACCGTGAGCAGGCCACCTGCTGTGGCGGCACCTGCTGGATTGAATGTGGCCCGGCTGTGAAGCGCCTGCAGGAACAGCGCCTGGCCGAAGCCTGTGCAACCGGCGCGAACCGCATCGTGACCGCTTGTCCGAAATGTGACATCCATCTACGCTGTGCGACCGCGAGCATTGAGAATGTGCCTGCGGTCCAGAACATAGTTGATATTCTGGCTGACACAATCTGTGATCAAGGAGGTGATCTCAATGCCTGAGCCACGAGTCGGCGTCTTCGTCTGCCACTGCGGTACCAACATCGCCGGTACGGTTGATGTCGAACAGGTCTGCCGGCTTGCCGGTTCTCTGCCCGATGTCGTCCACGCGGCGACCGCAAAATACACTTGCTCTGAGTCCGGACAAAAGCAGATACAGCAGGCTGTTGCCGAGTACGGTCTGAACCGGGTCGTTGTTGCGGCCTGCTCCCCGCGGATGCACGAACCTACGTTCAAGGCCTGTCTTGAGCAATGCGGCCTCAACCCATCGCTCCTTGAGATGGTCAACATCCGCGAAGGCTGCTCCTGGGTCCATCTCCGGGAACCAGCAAAGGCTACTGCCAAAGCTTGGGACCTGGTTCGGATGGCGGTCGCTAAAGCGCGTCTGCTCGAACCGCTGACCGAACGCCGTTTCCCAATCAAACAGGCGGCAATGGTAGTTGGCGGCGGCATTGCCGGCATCCAGGCTGCGCTGGACATTGCCGACACCGGCCGGAAGGTGTACTTGGTTGAGCAGGGCCCGTGCCTCGGCGGCATCATGGCCCAGCTCAACAAGACCTACCCGACGATGGACTGCGCGATATGAATACTTGCGCCAAAGATGGCGGATGTCGGTCGACATCCCAACATCGAACTCCTGACCCTGACCGAGGTCCTGAAAGTGTCAGGCTACGTCGGGAACTTCCGGGTACGGGTCCGACGCCACGCCCGGCTGGTTGACGAAAAGGAGTGTACTGCATGCGGTGACTGTGCCAAGGCTTGCCCGCAGTCCAGACCGGATGAGTTCAACCTTGGTCTGGTTCAGCGCCGGGCAATCTATCAGCCATTTCCGCAGGCTATTCCGGCTGCGTATGTCCTGAACCGGGCTGATTGTCTGGGTCCTACACCCCGCGCTTGTGACAAATGTGTTCAGGCCTGCGAGAAACACTGCATTGACCTTGACGCAGTTGACCGTGAACTGGAATTTGAGGTCGGTACCATCATCATCGCCACCGGTATAGAACCTTTCGACCCCCTTGGCATGAGGGAGTTCGGCTACGGTCGTTTCCCCAACGTCATCACTGCGCTCGAGTTCGAACGCCTGACATCGTCGGGTGGCCCGACTGGTGGCGAGCTGCTGCGTTTCGACAATGGCAAGCGGCCCCAGAGTGTCGCCTTCATTCAGTGTGTCGGCTCCCGGTGCCAGCCACCGGGCAATTCCTACTGCGGCAACATCTGCTGCATGAATACCATCAAGGACACGCTGGTTATCAAGGAACACTGGCCGGAGACTGACGTCATCGTATTCTACATTGACCTGAGAGCATTCGGCAAGGGCTTCGAGGAGATTCTCACCCGTTCGCGTAAAATGGGTGTGCGCTATATCCGGGGCATACCAGGCGAGGTCGCGAGTTCAGGCCTGGACGGCACGCTGACACTCCATGTCGAGAACACTGAGACCCGCCGGGTTGAAGAGCATCGGGCCGAAATGGTCGTACTCGCCACCGGGGTCCAGCCTCGCTCTGAGGCACGTGACCTGCACAAACTGCTCTCGCTCCAGCTCCACCCCGAGGGGTTCCTGCTTGAGGCTCATCCCAAGCTCCTGCCGGTGGACTCTCCAGTGCGCGGCATCTTCTATGCCGGTTGCGCTGAAGGGCCAAAGGATGTGAAGGAGACCGTGACCCAGGCTTCAGCCGCGGCCGGCCGTGCAAACCGGCTTATGAGTCTTGGCTCGGTGACCGCCGAACCGCATACCGCTGCCCTCAACCCGGCCCTGTGCCGCTCCTGCGGCCTGTGCGCCCGGGTCTGCCCTTACGGCGCCTTCAAGTGGGAAAAAGGAGCTAAAGCCGAGCTAGTCGAAGCGCTCTGTGCTGGTTGCGGCACCTGCGCCCCAGAGTGCCGTTTCGGCGCAATCACTGCCCGCCAGTTCACTGACGCTCAGCTCCTCGCCCAGGTCGAGGCGGCACTGGCTGAGCGACCTGAAGACAAGGCGATAGTGTTTGCCTGCAACTGGTGCTCATACGCCGCGGCCGACACTGCTGGCGTCTCGCGTTTCCAGTACCCGGCAAACCAGGTAATCATTCGAACGATGTGTTCGGGCCGGGTGGACGAGAGGTTCATTCTCAGGGCGTTCGAACTCGGTGCGCCGGTCGTGTTAGTCTCCGGTTGCCACTTTGCTGACTGCCACTACATTGATGCTAACCGCCAGACTCAAAGACGGGTAGAGAAACTGTGGGACAAGCTCGAATCATGGGGCATCCGGCCTGAACGTCTGCAACTGGAGTGGATTTCGGCTGCTCAAGGCCAACGGCTGCAGAAGACAATGGAGCTGCTCGAGAAGCTGCGCGCCGGTGTGACCCGGCAGGAAATCGCCGCGACCCGCCGCATTCTCAAGACCAAGCTCCACCCGGTGAGTCAGGCTGCGCCTGATACAAAAAGGAAGGTGAAACGTGGCTGAGACTGGTAAGGAATCCGCCGGCAAGGCCCGGTTTCGCTGCCTGCGCTGTGGAGCCGAGTTTGAGCTTGACTACACGCCAGGCAAGGTCGAAGAAAGAGCCTGTCCTTCTTGTGAGAGTAACAGCGTCCGCCGGCTCAAATCTGCATCAGAAAGCTCAGCCGGCTCCGGACCATACTAGAGTACCGCTCGCAAGAGCTCCGCAGTCTCCTGCGGCTCGTGCACGACGCGGATGCCTGCCGCCTCAAATGCTTTGATTTTATCTGCCGCGGTTCCTGAGCCGCCAGCAATAATCGCACCGGCGTGTCCCATCCGCTTGCCCTCGGGCGCAGTCTGGCCTGCAATGAAACCCAGCACCGGCTTGCGACAGTTCTTCTTGACCCATGCGGCTGCCCGTTCCTCATCCGTGCCACCAATCTCACCGACTATGACGATGGCCCTTGTCTGCGGGTCCTCGTTGAACATCTCCAGACAGTCGAGAAACGTTGTACCGATGACCGGGTCTCCGCCGATCCCGACGACGGACGATTGACCGAACTCGCCGGTATTGGCCGCAATCTCGTAGGTGAGCGTGCCCGAGCGCGACACCACGCCAACACATCCGGGCTTAAAGCTCGCTGCGGGCATGATGCCCAGTTTGGCCTTGCCGGGCGAAATCACGCCTGGACAGTTCGGCCCCAGAATACGTGTTCTTGCTGTGCCGCTCGTCGTTGAGCCACCGGTGACCCGCGGTGGGGATACCGAACGCCTTTCGCAGAAATCAAGTACCCGTACCACATCAAGCGTCGGCACACCCTCGGCAATACACACGACTAGCTTCAACCCGGCATCTACCGCCTCGTACATTGCATCCGTTGCGTATGCGGCCGGCACGAAGATGATGGAAGCGTCTGCCCCGGTCTTGCGGACTGCCTCGGCTACCGAATCAAACACTGGTATGCCCTCGACTGTCTGCCCGCCCTTGCCTGGTGTTACGCCGCCGACGACCTGCGTGCCATATTCCTTCATTGCCCGTGCGTGGAACGCGCCGTCCCGGCCAGTAATCCCTTGAACCAGTACCCTTGTGTTCTCATCAACCAGTATGCTCATCTCCTGTCCCCTTCAATCTTCGTCTTCCAGCACTGGACTTTCCCTTACACAGCTCCCGCAAGGGCCACTGCTTTCTTCACCGCCTCGGCCATTGTTGCCGCCGGAGTCACGTCTGTTCCCTCGAGCAACGCGAGCGCCGCTTCCGCGTTGGTTCCAGTGAGTCGTGCGACTACTGGCACTTTGATGTCAGCGCGTCGTCTGGCCTCGAGGAGACCGTTGGCGATGTCGTCGCATCTGGTGATACCGCCGAATATATTCACAAGAATTGCCCGCACGTTCTCATCCGACAGAATGATTCGCATCGCAGTAACCATCTTGTCAGGCGAAGACGATCCGCCCACATCCAGAAAGTTTGCCGGCTCTCCGCCGTAGCGCTTTATCAAGTCCATTGTCGCCATCGCCAGCCCGGCACCATTGACAACGCAGCCCACGTTGCCCGAAAGCTTGACGTAGGACAGTCCGGCCTGCTTAGCCTCAACCTCTTTCGGCTCCTCGGCTGCAAGGTCTCGCAGTATCTCATTCTCCTTGTGCCGGAACAGTGCGTTATCATCAAAGTTAACCTTGGCATCAAGTGCCAGTAGTTTACCGTCTGTGAGCAACACCAGGGGGTTTATCTCGATCAGGGAACAATCCCGGTCAACAAAAATGCGATACAGTTTGCCGGCAATGTCGGCAAACGCCCGTGCCAGACCGGCGTCGCGGCCGAACAGGGCCATTCCGACATCACGACTCTGAAACGACAAAAGCCCCGCGGCTGGATCAATCTGGACTTTCAGTATCTTCTCCGGCGTTTCACGCGCCACCTGCTCAATCTCGACCCCACCTGCTGCCGATGCCATCAGCACCGGTCTTCGGCTCACCCGGTCAACGACGATTCCAACGTAGTACTCAGCCCTGATGTCCGCGCACTCGGAAACGAGTACCTTGCCGACCGTAAGACCCTTTATGCTCATGCCGAGAATCTGTCCTGCCACCCGCTCGACATCACCTAGACCGGCAACCTTTCTCACACCGCCGGCCTTGCCCCGGCCACCGACAAGCACCTGAGCCTTGATAACGACCGGCAGGCCGATTTCTTTTGCCGCGGCCACGCATTCGACCGGGTTTGAGCAAACCTTTTCACGCGGCACCGGAATGCTCGCGGCCCGGAATATCTCCTTAGCTTGGTATTCGTGGACCTTCATGGGTCAGAAATCTAGCGCAAACCTCTCCCCTGTCAAGCAGTTGGCGGTGCTTGACAACCACTAGGCAGAGGCTATATTTGCGCACAAAGGAGGTCCTTAGTGAAGAGAAGCTTACTGCTTGCAGTGGTCCTCGTCGGTCTGGCCGTGCTGTCCACCAGTTGCGACATATTCGGTGGCAAGGCCGACTACTACCCGCTGAGCATCGGCAGCATCTGGAACTACTCGTGGCGGATGACTGTAAATGACTCGGTCTGGGCCAGTGGCACGCTCAAGGTTGAAGCCGTCAAAGAGGAACAGCTTACATCCGGCGAGAAGGTCGTAATGCTGGTAAGCACGTCCACCGGCGGAACTGATACAAGCTATGCCCGCAAGGATGGCGAGAAGGTCTGGAGCTATTCGGCCCTGAACGACACCAGTCCAGACCTTGCGTTCGACGGCCCGCCCGCAATCGACAAGACCTGGAACGTGAACGAGGCAGTCACGGCCAAGATTGTGGCCAAGGAAAACGTCACGGTTGCTGCCGGCACGTACAAGAACTGCTGGAAGATAGAGCTGACCACGATAACTGACGCGGACACGACGAAGTCCCATATGTGGTTGGCGGATGGCACCGGGCACGTGAAGAGCTATGCCGAAGAAGAGTCCGGCGGCATAACGATGAAGATGACCGTAGAGCTTACCTCGGCTACTATCAAGTAGCTTAGGACGCTTTCACGGCGGGAGGGGTGAAGTCCCCCTCCCGCCGCTTCGTTCTTGCCTGTGCTGACGGCCGCAGTATACTGGTTCCATACGTCAAAGGAGAATACTGTGAGAACATCATCCGTGCTTGCCCTAGTCGCCGGCTGCGCTCTGCTCTTGACCGGCTGCGACCTGTTCGGCCCCAAGGAGGTCAACTACTTCCCGCTCGGTGTCGGCAGCACCTGGCAGTACCTGATGCTCGACATTCGTGTCTATCCAGACTCAACCGACACGCTTGCCCAGGACACCATCAGCATCGAAGCCAAGGCCGAGACTCAGCTCACATCGGGCGAAAAGGCAGTACTCATGGAGGTCAAGGAGTCCGGGTCAGTTGACTCGGTCTATTATCGGACGACTGACGACTTCGTTCTGTTCTATGAAGACCTGGACGACGACGAGCCGGACACAATCATCAAATTCCCGCTCGAGCCCGACAACATCTGGCACCTTGACGAGGACATTCTGGTCCGCGTGGTCGGGCAGGAAACTAAGACTGTTGTCGCCGGCACGTACAAGAACTGTTGGAAATTGCGCCAGACCGAGGACGGTGAGCTGCTCCTTGACATGTGGTTTGCACCCAATATTGGTCTGTGCCTGGCCGAACTCGATGAGGAATATCAGGGCATCCACTATATCGAACGTCTGGAGCTCAACTCTGTGCGCATCAAGTAGTACACCTGGACAATGACGCGGCAGCCCGCGCTGCTGCGCACCAAGCGCCGGGGCGGCTTTGGGCCGCCCCGGCGCTTCCGGTCTGATTTACCGGACTTATATCTATCTCTGCACTACGAGCTTCTGCGTCGCGGTGTAGCCCTCGGCGTCCAACCGCACAAGATACACACCGCCCGCAAGCTTCCGACAGTCAAGCGTCCCGCTGTGCGCACTGCGCCCGACACTGTACGCCTGCCGCAGCACGGCCCGGCCCGCAATGTCGAACACCGTCACCATCGCTGGCCCTGGCTTGGCCAGGCTGAACCGCACCGTCGCAAAACCCTCAGCCAGCGGGTTCGGACTCACCACAAATTGCCGACTGCCGACCGCTGACTGACCAGCCTGCACTCCCGACCGCACTTGGCCGGTGCCAACATCCCGCGGCAGCACGTACCGCCAGAACTCAAACGTCTTGTTGCCCTTCAAGGCAAAGAACGCTCCGTACCCGTAGGTCACAATGTCGCCACCATACTTCACAAACTTCTTCCGACCGTACGTACCGTTGCTCGGCATCGTGTCAAGCTCATACCAAGTGTCGCCTTCAGCCGTGTAGCGGAAGAACTGCTGAGTATTGCCACCCTTCAGCGCGTAGATATAGCCTTCATAGTAGGTGCCGCAGCTGCCGTCCTTGGACTTCTTCTTCTTGTTCGCCCGACCACTGTGCAGACCATAGTACGGCATGCCTTTGACCGGCTGCTTGTACCAGGTATCGCCCGGCACGTCGTAGCGGAACATGAAGTGGTTGGTCTTCGTCGAGTTCAGGAACTTGGCCTGATGAGCGTACAGCGTCAGCCTGGGCGTGGGCGACGGCCCGGGCGTCAGACACAGCCAAGAACCTTTGTCGTACTTCGGCCGCTGACCATAGGGCACGTTGTCCAGCGTGTCCCACCGCTGAGCCACCGTGTTGTACCGGTAAAACTCAGTCTTGTACCCCTTCAAGAGATACACATATCCGGTGTCATCCTTGTCCACGTACACCACATCCGTACCACCCTTCACCCGCTTCTTTTCCGGTCCAAGCGGCACGTCCGGCAGACGCTCCCACGTGTCCTTCCCAACATCGTACCGCCAGAAACCAAGCGTGTTGTTGCCCTTCACCAGATACACGTAGTTCCCACCGTCCGACACTCCACACGCACCCTTGTACGGCAACTTCACCTTGCCTTCTTCAAGCGAAGGTATTGACTCAAGCGCCTTCCACGTGTTGTGTATCGCATCGTACGCATAGAAGTCACCAGTCTTGTAACCCTTGCCCGCATATATCGTCTTGGCCGCATCTATCGCCAGCCAAGCACCGTCCTTCACCGGCTTGGTAGAAGGTGCGGACGGAACTGACTTCATCTCTTTCCAACCAGGCTGCCATATCGTCACGCCGCCAACCTCAAACCCACTCCAGGCCACGTTGTTCGTCCAGTTCTGGTCGGTCTCAAGATAGGTCGAACACCGACTGGTATATTCACCTTCAACACGGAACTGCGTCTCAGGATACGTAAGCACAACCGATGCCTGCCCAGGCAAAGTTATCTCTTTCCACTCGTCGTACACCAGCGCATCGGTCGGGTCATATATCCTAAACCAGGTCTTCCAAGTCTCAGTACTCTGACCGTAGTTCGCCACTTTCACCTTCGGCTCCACACTCTCCATCGTGTCAAGCGTCCCTGAAGGCGCTAGTATCTCCTCAATCCCGACATCGTGGTCCAGAGTACCAAGCACCCAGAAGGTATCAAGCATCTGGTTGTTCCCAGACCGCTGGTCACCGACAAGCAGCGTGTTCACCCGGTCCAGCCACACTCCCACCTGGGTCGTGTACGGCTCAACCATCTCGACTGTATCCACCTTGCCCGGGTCCAGGTCGGTCACGGTCGCATGACCCTCATACATCCCGATGCGGAACTGGACATCAAACGTCTCGGTCGCGCTGCCGTAGTTCTTCACTACACACGCCGGATACACCGTGGTATCGCTAGGCACCGTGTCCACCGGATACAGCACCTGCGCTACCCCGACGTCGTGCACCGCAACAAAGAATTTCTGCTTCAGCGTGTCGTCGGCCGGGTTCTCATCCCCAACCAGATACGTCCAGCACACCGCTTGAACTGTATCCTTCGCATGTGCTGTCCAGTCCGGGAAAGTAAGCGTTCGACTCGCACCAGCTGCAAGATTCTGGACATTGAACGCTTCAATATAGCTGCCTATCTTGAAGAAAGCATTGAACGTCTCAGCCTCGCTGCCGCTGTTACGCACCACCGCACTCGGAGTCACCACGCTCGCCGAGTCAATCGTGCCGACTGGCGCAAGAATCTGCTCCACCAGCACATTGTGGGACGCAGCCGTAACCTGGAAACTGCCGGTTACTACGTCGTTCAACGCATTCTGGTCCCCGGCCACGTACACTGAACACTTCGTGGTGTGCGTACCTAGAACCTTGAATACCGTGTCCGGAAAGCTCACAGTCGTGTACAGCCCGCCTGGCAAGCTGACCTGCAAAGACTCACGATACACCAGCCTGTCAGTGCACGTGTCGGTAACCGAGAACCAGGTCCAGAATGTCTCATTGTCACCGCCGTAGTTTGCCACCCGAGCCCGGCAGTGCACCGTGTGGATGGTATCAATGTTGCCAACCGGCGATACTATCGCCTCGGCCGCAACGTCGTGCTGCACCGTACCGAGCACCCAGAAAGTGTCCTGCATCACATTATTCTCCGGATGCAAGTCGCCGGCCAGAACCGCCTCAACCGTGTGAATCCATACGCCCGGCACGGTCGTGTACGGCGCAAGCGCAGTCACGTACCGCGCACCACCCGGCAGCAGGTTGCTGACCGTCACCGTGTTCTCATACGCGCCAATGCGGAACTGGACGTTGAAAGTCTGGCTCTGGTTGCCAAGGTTCCAGACCTGGCAACGCGGATAGAGAACCGTATCCGGCGGCAGCGTGTCGTACGGGTGCGGACCAGGCCACATTATCCGGCTCACCGCAACGTCCTTGACCCGGACAAGGAACTTCTGGCTCAGCGTGTCGTCAGCAGGAATCTGATCGCCGGAGAGATAAGTCCACGCGGTCACACCCATACTGTCCCGGCCGTGGAGCGTAACATCGGGAAATTCCAGCGTGTCAGCAGCACCAATGCCAATTGAGCTGACCAGGACACCCTCCACGGGCCTACCCTCGATCTGCATATAGG
>JBDRUN010000023.1 GCA_039801365.1 candidate division WOR-3 bacterium | reverse complement strand
GGGTGTTCTCCTGTTGCCTGCGCTCGACCTTGACGAGTTGCTGGCGCTACGGGTATCATATGAAACGCGCAAGCGTCAGGCAGGGGGTCACGATGTGCCTTGGCCGGCCCACCCTTTTGCTCAGTTGGCTTGACTTTGCGGCGTCCTCCTGATACACTTCAGTCTTGGGCCGCAGGCCCTGACTTGCCCGGCCCGGCGGAATCCAGTATCTGGCACCTGTCGGAAAATGGTTTCCGGCCTGTTCGGGCCAAAGGAGGAAACATGGCACTAGTGGACGATGTCAAGAACATCATCGTCGAACAACTGCACGTGACGCCTGAGAAAGTGACTGAAACCGCCCATTTCGTGGATGACTTGGGCGCGGATTCGCTCGACATCGTCGAGTTGGTCATGGCTTTCGAGGAGAAATTCGGTATCGAGATTCCGGACGAGGATTCCCAGCAGCTTGTGACTGTGGGCAAGGCGGTAGAGTACTTGCAGAAGAAACTTGAGGAAAAGGGCAAGAAGTAGTAGCCGATAGTTCCCGAGGATGATTACCCAGGGTCTGGTCCGAACCAGCAAAGGAACCAAGTGGTGACCGGTCGGCGCGTCGTCGTCACCGGACTGGGCGCGGTTACCCCCATTGGCAACGACATTCCTACGTTCTGGGAAAACCTCAACGCCGGTACGAACGGTATCGCCCGGATAGCGTCGTTTGATGCCTCAGACCTGCCAGTCCAGATTGCCGCCGAAGTAAAAGGGTTTGCACCGGAAAAGCGACTTGACCCGAGGCTGGCAAAGCGCGCAGACCGGTTCACACAGTTCGCCCTGTGCGCGGCGGCTGAAGCAATTGCCGATGCCGCGCTGGATTTCTCAAAGGAAGACCGGTCCCGCATCGGCGTTATTGTCGGCTCAGGAATGGGCGGAGTTCAGACTTGGGAGGCTCAACACGCGCAGTTCCTCGAACGAGGACCGCGGCGGGTCTCGCCCCTTCTGATTCCGATGATGATTCCGGACATGGCATCGGGCCAGATTTCCATCACTTACGACCTACGGGGACCGAATTTCTGTACCGTCTCAGCCTGCGCCTCGGGAGCACACGCAACTGGCGAGGCCTTCCGACACATATTACATGGTGACTGTGACGTGATGATAACCGGCGGGTCGGAAGCAGCAGTAACCAAGTTTACGGTTGCAGCCTTCGCCAACATGGGCGCCCTGTCCAAACGCAACGAGGAACCGGCAAGAGCATCACGGCCATTTGACCGGGACCGGGACGGATTTGTGATTGCCGAAGGGTGTGCAATTTACATTCTTGAAGAACTTGGACATGCTGTTAGGCGCGGAGCACCCATCTACTGCGAACTGGCTGGTTATGGCGCGACCGCGGACGCAAGCCACATCACCGCACCCGACCCCGAGGCCCGGGGGGCGATTGACGTGATGCGCCAGGCGATCACCGAGGCCGGGCTCACACCCTCGGACATTGACTACATCAATGCTCACGGCACTTCCACCCCACTGAACGATGCTTCCGAGGTAAAGGCTATCAACGACCTGTTCGGTGAGCATGCTGCTCGTCTCGTCGTGAACTCAACAAAGTCTATGATCGGACACGGCCTTGGTTCAGCTGGTGCGATGGAATTCGTGGCGACGGCCTTAGCTGTGAAGCACGGTCGCGTGCACGCGACCTTAAACCACGAGCACCCGGACGAGGGCGTAACACTCGACTTTGTAAAAGACAGGGCGCGAGATGTGAAGATTCGAGCCGCGCTGTCTAATTCGTTCGGGTTTGGCGGGCACAACTGCTGTCTGTGCGTTAAGGCGTGGGAACAATGAACGTTGTCGTCTGTATCAAACAGGTTCCCTCAACCGAGACGAAGGTGCGCATCAATACCCAGACCCGACTCCTGGACACGTCTGAAGTCGAATGGGTAATAAACCCATATGACGAATACGCGATTGAAACCGCTCTGCGCATCAAGGAAAAGCTCGGAAATACAGTTGTGACTGCACTGACGTTCGGTCCCGAACGAACGCGGACTGCGCTCAAGACTGCCCTGTCAATGGGCTGCGACCGAGCGGTGTACGTGAGCGATTCCGGCGTTGAGGATATCGACGCGCTTTCCCGTGCGAAAATACTCGCCGCAGCGGTGAAACGTGAGCCTTTCGATATCGTGCTCTGTGGTAAACAGGCAGTGGATGACGACCTAGCGTTCGTGCCCCAGGCACTGGCCCATTTTCTCGGAGTGCCGCACGTCGCAGTTGTGCCCGAGGTCGAGATTGAACCCGGCAAGGGTAGTATCATCTGCCACCGCGAGGTTGAAGGTGCGACCGAGGTGGTCCACATGAAGTTGCCATGCCTCGTAACAATCCAGAAGGGCAAGTACGAACCGCGGTATCCGACGCTCAAACTGATGATGGCCGCCAAGAAGAAGGAAATACCGACCCTATCGCTTGCTGACCTCAGTCTTGACCAGAACAAACTGACGCGGGGAATTACTTACCTTGAGGACCAGCTGCCGCCCGGGCGGAAACCGGGCCGCAGACTTGAGGGTGAGCCGGCCGACGTCGTTCCAGAACTTGTTCGGCTGCTGCACGAAGAAGCGAAGGTGATATAGGGCATGTTTGACCGGAAACTGAATCAGGAAAGGCTTGTGGTCGGCATTGGCGGTAATGCTGGCTCGGGCAAGACGACCGTGGCCTGCGAACTGAAGCGACTCGGTGCGAAAGTCATTGACGCCGACGCGATTGCAGGTACGGTACTTCGCCGTGGCACTCCGGAATACAAAGCCCTCGTCAAGGCATTCGGGACCGGGATACTTGCCCGCAGCGGGCAGATTGACCGCCGCAGGCTGGCGGCCAAGGCATTTGCCAGCCGGACAGCCCTCAACAAGCTCAACGCCATTACTCATCCAACAATCATCGCACGTCTAAAGCAGGAACTGGCTGAACACCGAAAAGGACTCATCATCCTTGATGCGCCACTCCTCTTCACAGTCGGCCTAGACAAGGATGTGGACGTTTCCATCCTCGTGACCGCGCCCGAACGGCTCAAGATAAGGCGGCTCGTTACATGTGGGTATTCGAGGGACGAGGCAAAGCGACTGCTCGGCCTCCAGGAGCCTGATGCCAAGGTGTGGCGCCGAGCCGACTTCGTGCTTGAGAACAAGGGGTCACTCGCCGAACTCAAGCGCAAGACCCGTGCGCTCTGGAATTTCTTCTACTCGGCCCGATTCCAGAATCTGCAACAGACCCAGAAGGCCTGACATACCACGCCGCGTGCTGGTGTGGAGCACAGTGCGTAATCCTTAGCGCATGAAACTCGATCAGGTTCCGTTGCGCGAGCTGGAGCTTTCTGGCGGCCTTGTCCGTGCGGTCACTCCTTACATCTTGGAGTTTGCCGAGGTTGAGCAATTGGCCGAAGACGTACTCCATACCTACCGCCGCCTCGTGAATCCTGATACTAACCGGCTTGCCGACAAGGAGCGGGAGTCCAATGCCGACAGTTTCCGCATCATGGCTGGCACCAGAAGCGTCGGCCGATTCAATGTGGTGTATGATGTGGACGAGACCAGGCTCAGCTTCGAGCTGCCGACTGAGGCCGCGAGCAAGTTCTACCGGCTGCTCCGCGAGCAGCGTATTGTGCGACCGGACCTGCTTGAGGTTCGGCGTACCATGTCCGGCAACCTTGCCGAAACCGTGGCGGCAATACTATGGCAGGTCGGCGCCATCAAAGTGAGCCTTGGTGACCTGCGACCTCTATTCCAGGTAGACATGCGCAAGAACCGCAGCCCAATCTATATTGACGTGAAGTGCCTGGCCAATTATCCGGAAGTCAACGACTTTGTCCTGGGCTCAGCCGCTCTACTCCTGCGCAACATTTCCTTCGACGTCGTTTGTGGCATCGAAGCCGGTAGCATCGGCATTGCCGCGGTCCTGGCTCACAAGCTTGCCAAGCCGGCGTTCTTTGCCCGCAGAGAGAAGCGCTACCCAGAGGCGAGCCCGTTCGAGGGCATCAAGAGGCACGAACTATTCCGCAAGAAGGTTCTGCTTGTAGACGACACGCTCGTACACGGCTGGACCAAGGCGAGGATAATTCGAGAAATCCGGGCCTGGGGCGGAGTAGTTGACGCCTGCTTCGTTATCTTTGACCGCCGTCAGGGAGGAGAAAAAGACCTGGCTGACCTCGGCGTCAAACTCTGGTATCTTACTGACCGGCGCGCTGCTCTATCACCCAAGATTCCGGCTGACATCAGCTTCCTGACCGAGGAAGAGTTCCGCGAAGTAACTGAGTACTTCGAAGACCCGCAGGCTTGGCATCAGAAGCGTGACCTCGCCTACCACCGACTGCACCCTCCGGCCGAATAGCCGAAGCGATTACAACGCAGGGCTGCGGGGCCAGTAGGAAGGTCACGAGCCAGCTCAACGTGCCGCCAGGTAGATATCCGAAAAGGTGGAAAGATTACAGACGGTGTGTGGGGCACAGCGCCTAACTGTGCAATGCATCAAAAAAAGATGTCTGCCGGACGTCTCATGAACATACCGGCACCAAGTACCTCTTGGGCCGACTCTCTCTTAGGGGAGTTGTTTCCGGGTAAGCCAATAGTATAGCGACGTCCTGCTCGACCAAAGCAGGTGCATCTCGGGCCAGTAAAAGGCTCAAGCCCGGCGACGATTGCAAGAGAACAGGAGTCCTACCGGCCACCGCCCGGTGCGAGTCTTAGTAGAACAATGTCGAAGTCGGTCCCAGGCCGGCAAGCAGAGCCTGCAACCAGAAGTTCATTCTCACCACCACGCTCGATTGCGACCGGCCGCGCCTCACCCGCGCCGCCGCCCGCGTAGCTGAATGTCCAGGCAAGCTCGCCGTCCGGGCCGTAGCAGAGAAGCATCATGTTCGGCTGGCCTGCCGGGCCGTCCGAAGTCGCGCCGACCACGACCCGGTCGAACTGGTCAAGCCCGATGCACCAGCCCCGGTCCGCACCTGTGCCGTGAAACCGACGGGTCCAGAGCGTTTCTCCGGCCGGCGAGACTTTTACAGTCAGCACATCAAACGACGTGCCGCGGCCGGTTGACTGTCCGGTCGCGTACAAATTGCCGGCTCGGTCCAAACATGCAGCCTGACAGATGTCAACCCGGGCCGCCGCGTCAAGAGCGAGATACGCAAGCTGCCGGCCGGAAGAATCAAAGCAGGCGACAAGAAAGTCAAATGAGCGGCCCTGATTGTAGCACGCGCCGAATACCCAGGCCCGGCTCGCAGAATCAACGATGACTCCCTGGCCGATACTCGAGCCCGGCACGTTGCCGCACAATGTCCGACGCCAGAGCAGCTGTCCGCTTGGATTGTACTTCAGGAGCAGAACTTCGGTTCCGCCTGCTGTCGTGGTCTGGCCGGCAACATAGCAGTTGCCGGTGCGGTCCAGAGCAAGGCCAGCGGTAAGGTCATCGCCATGAGCCTTGCCATCGAATCGCCTAGTCCATAGCGTCTCGCCCTGCGATGAGTAACGGGCAATAGTAACATCCCAATCCGCCCGGCTTTGACTGCCGGCTGCTGGCCCGAAGCTATGGTCAGGCCGATAGCGGCTGCTGCCCGCTACGACGATCGAATTGTCTGACAGTATTCCGGCGCCCGCAATCTTATCCTCGGCATGAGTTGGAAAGTCAAGCAACCGGGTCCAGACGGTCTCGCCAGTCGGCCGATACTTGATTATGCGGAAATCCCAGAGTACAGCCATATCCGCAATTGAACCGCCCGCAGCGACAATGTCGCCGGACGAATCCCGGCATAGGCACCACGGCCGGTCCTCACAGCCAATTGGCGAACCATAACGGTTAACCCAGACAATCCGGCCTGTGGTATCCACCTTGAGTACTGCGAAGTCAAAGTCAGTCGCGGCACCGAATGAGTATCCGGCAAGGTACGCTGAGCCGTCCGGCGCCAGAACCATTCCAGTACAGCGGTCTTCCCGGCTTTCTGGGCCATCATAGACCGCGACCCAGTGTACCACGACCGTGTCTGAGTTCGCGGTTGAGGCAAGCATGGGCGGAGCCACACAGGAGAACATGAGGAACGCCCAGGGACCAATCACCGCGTTTGGTGCACACGGTATTCTAATAGTTGGTCTGTTCCGATTCGGATAACCGAAGGCCACGGCCGATTCTAAGTGCGCACATCCGCAGAGTCAATTGCGCAGGGCGCCGCACCAGAGATTACCTTTCTCCTATTCCATGCGTCGAGCACAGAGTATCACTTCTGCACCACCAGCTTCTGCGTGGCCGAATAGCCGTCCGCGTCGAGCCGGACAAGGTAAACGCCGCTGGCGAGCTTCCGCAGGTCGAGCGAGACACTCAACGCTGAACGCGGAGTACTGAATACTGAGTGCTGGATGCCGCGGCCGGCCACATCGAACACCGTGACCACAACCGACCCAGGCTTGGGCAGACTGTAACGCAGCATCGCCCAGCCGCTAGCGAGTGGATTCGGCGAAACCCTGAACTCTGACCGCTGAGCGCTTAGTGCGGCCTGAACTCCGGAGCGGTTAACTGCAAGCGTAGAACCGCAGGCGGTTATCGGTTCGAAGTACCGCCACAGCTCGTAGCACTTGTTGCCCCTGAGGGCAAAGAACGCGCCGCCACCATAGGCTACCAGGTCACCACCTGACTTCACCCGCTTCTTCTTGGCCGTGCTGCCGTTGCCGGGAACGCCGCGCCCGCTTCGGCGAGTTGGTCTTCATTGACGGCAGTCCCCATTCCTGGTTTGGCCCCAACTGCCCATCCGCAACCCTCATCCTCGCCACCGACGACGCTACCGGCAGGCCAATTTGGGGCAAATTCGATCCCCAGGAAACGCTTGCCGACTCCTTTGAGGTTCTCTTCTATCACGTTGCCCGCCGTTACGGCCTCCCAAGGGCCTTGTATCTCGATCGGGCCGGTCAATTCACCACCACCCGGCACGGCGGCGTGCATCGGTTCCAGCGTGACGACCAGCCGACGCATTTCGTGCCATGCAGGCGCTGATGGTCGAGTGCATCTTTGCCAACAGCCCGTAATCCACGGGCAGATGTTCATCCCCAAGTACGCTGGACGTTCAGGGTCAAACCGAGTAGGCCGAGTTCGGTTTTAGGCCGGTAACCGACTCTCTCAACCCGCATACCGTGCTGTGTGCCAAAACTACCCGGGAGGTTGCCAATGATAACACTCTGCGCTACCAGGGGCATCGCTACCAACTCAAACCCAACATTCGCAGCATCTGTGTTGCCGGCACACGGGTCATGGTACAGCAATGGTTTGATGGCACGGTCCATATCTGGCACGAGCGGGTCGGTGAGATTCCGCACATTCGCCTGCGGGACGAGCCCAAGCCTGGATGGACTCGGGCAGGAAGTGCCTATGACACTTTCGCTGTGGTTCGACAGCTTTTCTGGCACTCCGGCGTGCTGGGTTTGACATCAGCCGGGAGTCGAATATCATTCCTCAAGGGCCCGTAGTGTAGCCTGGTTTAACACGTCGCCCTGTCACGGCGAAGATCGCCAGTTCAAATCTGGTCGGGCCCGCTTCGCACAAATCGGAACCGGAATGAATCGCCAAGAGCGCCGCGGTTCCGGGCAACCGGGAATCAGCAGCCGACAATCAGTGGCTACGGTTGCGCTGTTGGTGGTGACAGTCATGCCCGCCTTCACCGCTCCACCGAAGGAATACTACCAGCTTACACAGCGCACCCAAGAGTTCACCCGAGCGCTGGCGGCCGGAAACTCTTGGCAGATTTACCACATGTTCGTACCCCAGTTCCGGCAGGAGAACAGTTTTCTGCGTTTCGACTCGGCACTGACCATATGGTATGCCGGTCGGCGTATCGGTCGGGCCCGTAGCATGCTGGTCGAAATTCAGGGCCTTGGCGGACACGCCTCGACCTGGCCGGTGTTCGAAGGCGAGGATGACTACTCGTACGTTTACCAGAACTGGTTCTACACGCCGGACGGCTGGCACTTGGTCTGGCTTTCGAACATCCTCGACCAGTCGTTTCAGTACGGCCAGGGCGACACTGCTGCAATTGAGGCAGTGGGCCGGGCTGCGCTAAACTACATCACAACTGCTTCTGGTCTGGCTGAACTGCGGCGCGGCCTAGTACTGCCGGATACTTTGGCCGTACTCTGGAGCTGGCGCATGCCAGCCGAGCCGTTTCGCGTACCTGGCCGCCCGGTTGTCATGCTCCGGCCAAATCGAGCCGGCAAGCCGGATTCAGTGCCGCATGTCGCCTACTACTTCCGGTTCTCCAGCATCCGCCTGCTCGGTGACTTCGCTACTTGCGCGGTTGACCTTGTTCCTACACGGTACAACCGGTTCGCGACACTGAAACGTACGCACGGCGCACTGCTCTATTTCGAACGCCGGGGCACCGTCTGGCAGTTTAACTCGATTGGCAAGAAGTGGTAACGACAAGAAAATTGCCAACAGCCAATCCCTAATGACCAAACCGGCCCCAGATCCGCTATCGGTCATTGGTCACTGGTCATTGCTCATTGCCACTGGGTCGCTGTTCCTTTCCTGTCCTGGTCCCGACAATCGGCCGCCCTTGGTGACCATTCTCTCCCCCGCAGACCAGGACACCGTGCGGGGCATCATCATCGTCAAAGTGCGTGCCACCGACAATGACCGGGTTACCGCGGTTGAGCTTCTAGTTGACTCCGACCGCTACGGAACCGATTCCTCAGGTCCGGACAACGTCTTCAGTTTCAGTTTGAACACCGCGGCCCTGGCCCTTGACACGTTCCACACTCTGCTTGGGGTTGCCTTTGACCCGGCCGGCAACTCGGATACATCACCGCCGGTATGCGTATTTGCTTGGCCCGGCACCAGACACTTTGGCACAGTCATCTCAGACGAGACGTGGTTTCCGTCCGGCAATCCACACTTTGTTGAGGACGAGCTTGTCGTCCGTGGCCGGGTTGCCATCCGACCCGGAGTACAGGTGCAGTTCCTTAAGGACGCCGGCATCTCGCTAATCGGCACATCTGCTCGGCTCTCTGCCTTGGGCACACAAGACTCGGTCGTCCTGTTCTCCTCGCGCCAGCTCCTGCCTGCGGCCGGCGATTGGCGGGGCATCGTTGTCAATTCCGGCACAGATACTGCTTTGGTACTGCGTTACTGTAATGTCGGGTACGGCGGTGGCAATGGTTCGGGCTTGGTGCGGGCCGATGCCGGTGGAGTCGCTGTCGAGTCGTGTTCGCTCTTTAACAGCGCAAGGCATGGTATCGTGGTCGAAACCGGTACGCTTCTGTCCTTCGCTAACAGCACGGTAACCGGCTGTGCGGGTCTGCCGCTTCTCCTGGACGCAAAGTCGGCCAGCCAAGTCGTGCCTGGCAACTGGTATTCTGGTAATCTCCACGATGGAGTTGGCATCATTCCCGGAACCGCAACGGCGTCGGTACGGTGGCAGGATCAGGGTTTTCCCTACTACTTGACCGGGACGCTCGATGTCGCGGGCAAAGCTAGCCCGGTGTTGACCATTGCGGCTGGGTGTTCGCTGCTGTTCGCACCTGATGCGGCGCTGCGAGTTGGCATCGGCAACCCGGGCGGACTTGTTGCCGACGGTTCAGCTGGTAGCATCTACTTCGGTTACTTCGAACCCAAGCACGAGCTGTACCGTGCGAATGAAGTATCACACGCTATGTCAGAACCCGGCGTCAACCGGAAACCATCAAGCACAGAACATTCGTCGCTTGCCCCGAATTCTTGGCGTCTTACACTCGGCTTCTGGCAAGGAATCGAGTTGTGGGAAAAGACTGACCCCACGTGCGCCATTCTCAAGAACTGTCTTATTGATCGCGGGGGAGGAAACGGCGTAGCCGCAGTCATCTGCTATCAGCCGATCTGTATCACCCACACCATCGTCCGCAATAGCGCTTCATCTGGCGTGCGCGCAGTTGGTACCGGATTTCTTGATTTCACTGGTAACATTGTGACCGCCTGCGCTTCCTATCCAATCTGGCTCGAGGCGAGCGGTATCGGCACACTCGGCATAGGCAATTCCCTGTCCGGCAACACCAGGGACAGCATCGCGGTTACCGGCGACACAGTCCAGATGAGTACCCGATGGCGCAACTGCGGCGTACCTTATCGCGTGGAAGGCATCGTTGTCGTCGGTTCGACGAGCATCCCTCGGCTTACCATTGACCCGGGTGTTGTCATCGTCTTCGACTCAGACGGTGCCATCATCATTGGCAAGGATTCTCCCGCTGAACTCATTGCCAGCGGCGTGCCGGACTCGATAACGTTTACAGCAACCCGTCCGGTTCCAGGTGCCTGGAACGGGGTGCGGTGCCATGAACGGACCAGCGGCCGGACTGAGTTTAAGCGCTGTCGTTTTCTCTATGGGGGTGGCGACGGCTTTGGCATCGTCTTCTTCGAGCTGTGCGCGCCAAATTTCAGCTCAAACGAAGTCGGCTGGTCTTCAAACTACTGCATCTACCTCAAAGAGAGTTGGCTCGATCCTGAACAGCTTCGTCGTGACAACTGGCTGCACGACTGGAACCCGGATTTCGACGATATCTACGAAGGAAAGCGGTACATTCTGCGCTAGCCGCACCGCACCAGCATCTGGCATCGAGCGTAATGCTGCAGGCGGTGAACCTTATTACTGCGGCAGCGAACTCAGAATGTCTTCGTAGATGCTGATGAGTTGAACTTCGTCCAGTTCAATTCGACTGAAAACGTGGCCCAGCTTGCGCTGCTCTTCGAGCCGACCGAGTTCTGAGCCGCTGCGCAACATACCGTTGAGTTTGCTGATAATTGCCCGGTTAACGGCCAAGGCTTCATCAATCAGCGCGACTTGGTCGGGCAACGCCAGCTTCATGCCCTCAAGAAACCGGTCCGCACTCTCCCGGTTGGCAAGCGTAGCCCAAACCAGCCGGTCAAAACACGCCTGGCTCTCATCTATGCCGCACCGCGGGCAAAACGGCACTGTATCGAGGCTCGCAATCACCAAGTCGTATGCCTCGATGCCCGACCGCCAGCCGGTATCGGCATACACTTGGGCGAGTTCCAGCGCATGGGTCAATGCGGTGCGAAGCACCTCGACTGGCTCGGCCCATTGCCCGGTGGATATCACCGTGTAGGCCTCTTTGACAGGTCCGGTCAAGGCCAGCTCCGTTGCTGAATCCAGGCTGTATCCATACAGCACCGAGTCCCGCGGGTCAAGACGCGTAACAACTCCCCAGAACCCGGAACGATGCTCAGGCCAGCCGCCCCGGACCAGTACCGGTCGGCCTTGGGCGACCGTGGCGCGGAGCTGAGCCGGGTCCGGAATCCGGGAAAAAGACAACCCGGCTGCTTGACCGAGTGCCTCCAAATACACACCGGACTTTCCGCCCGGCCACCAAGCCCGGCACTCGTCCGGTCGCGCCGTGAAGGTGAACGCCTCGCCTGAAAGTGCGGCCAGCCAGTCGTAATCCGCGAATCGGCCCGTGCTCCGCATTAGCTCCCAAAGCGCAACTGCCAGGCTCGACGGGTACCTGGCAGAGACCGGCATGACGCCAAGTGGGCCAGGCTTGACTGTAAATGTAAGTTCCTCATCGCCCCGGAGCACAACAATCGTCACCTTCTCAGTCCGGGCAGCGGCCTGCACCTGACGTACATCTTCATTGGTTTGCACCGGAGTACTGTCATAGACGAGCAAGATGTCACCGGGCCGAAGTCCGATAACCTCAGCCTGGCCATGGGGCAGTACCTGCCATATCTCCGGACGCGCAATCCGGCGATATGTCTCGCCCGGCTTGCTACCAGTCTGTGTTCGGCAGCTTACTCCCACCAGCACTAGTCCAGATGCCAAGATCGGCAACAGTAGCGCTACTGATTGCACCGGATCTGGGACTCGGACATTATGTTCACATACCATACGCCTTACATCGCTTTGCCTCTTCCTTTCCGGCACGGGCTGCATGCCGGTCCGATTCGGACTAGCTCGGCTTGATTGCCGCCACCGGTTCACCTAAACCGGCCGGTGCCTCGAGCTTCACTGCAAGGTCGGCCAGACCGCTGAGCACGTCTTTGACCTGTACGTTGGTCAGTCCACTGTCCTTGACCCTGGGCCACATCTGCCGAGCCAGAGTCGCGGCCGAGAAGGTTATCCGGACATGGCCAAATCCAATTTCTTCCAGGGTCTCCTTCATTGTCGCACTGGTGAAATGCTCGAGTTCATACCAAGTCGCACCAATCACTGCGGCCTGATTGCGCTCCAGAAACTGAATGCCGACTTCGGGATTGAGCGAAGGGTTGGGGCCGAGGCGCTCAATCAGGTCGGCAAGCTTCTTGAATGCCTCTCTCGTGTCCGGTTCAAGATTGAACTTCACAAGGTAGTTTCGTTCCCACGGTGGGGGATTGTGCCGCAGCACATAATGATAACCGAGCGATTCCTCGGTTTCGGTCAGAAATACCGACTCGGTGACGCCTCGATCCCGGCGGTCATAAGACTCAAATATGATTCTAAGCTTGCCACCTGGCCTCAGTACCCTGAATACTTCACGCAGTGCAGCATATGGATCAGGAGTCTGCTCAATTGAACTTGCGGCTACCACACCATCAAAGCTGTTGTCGCGAAACTCCGCAAGTGCGGTGGCCGACAGCTTCCTGAGTGTCACATTAGTAAGCCCCAGCTTCTCGGCATTCGCCTGGCATACGTCAAGCCTACGTTGCACCGGGTCAACACCAAACACCGCCTTGAAAAAAGGCGCAATCCGTAGTAACGGCCAGCCGTCGCCCGGGCCGATGTCAAGCACTTTCTCGCAGCCATCGAGGTGGGCGGCGAAGTCCCGTATTCGTGCTTCGTCGTAGAAATGTTCCTCATTGTAGAAGTTCTGCTCGACATCAATAACCGGCAGCCTGCCGCCGTCCTGCTTCGGCAGACGGGCATAGGTCTGAGTCGCGCTGTCTGACTCCTCGGGCTTCGCCACATTGACTATCCAGGTCTCAAGGACAGTGTACTTCTTTGCCATGCGCGTCCATAATAACCCTAAGTTGCGCCAAGTCAAGGCATCGGTCTTCGTCAGAAAGAGGTTTTGTCAAATTCTGTGGAAATGGATTCGGCGGTGTAGTAGTGGCTCATGCTGATTTGACCTCGACTTCGTCATGGTACTTGGCTCCGGCAATGACTGCCGCAACCAGGTGCGGCGCAGTGAGTCGAAACCAGCGTGTCTCCTGTTCAATCAGAAGCCTGTATACCAGTCCCAGCGCTGACCAGTAGCGCATCAGCCGCTTCGCCCGCTTCACCCGACTCTTCACCGGTGCAAACGCCGACTCAACCGGATTGGTCGTCTTTAGATGCCGCCAGTGTTCCTTGGGAAAGTCGAAGTAGCTCAGAAGGTCATCCTAGCTCTCCAACAGACGTTTCACTGCTGGCGGGTGTGAGCGATACTGGTCGGCAATGTACACAATCCAGTTCACCGCCTCGGCTTTGCTCCCAGCCTCATAGATCCGCACCAGGTCCTTGTGCGTCTGCTGCTGCCTGGCCTTCGGCAGTTTGTCGAGCACGTTACGAATCATGTGTACCCAGCACCGTTGATGCCGGGTCTCAGGAAACACCTCGCCAAGCGCTCGCCAGAATCCGGGAATCCCATCCGTCACCGCCAGCCCAACCCATTGACCCCACGCCGCACCAAGTCCCGTAACACTTCCAGCCATTGCTCGTAGCTTTCCCGCTGCCCGGGTATCATCGCCAGAATCCGCTTCCTGCCCTCCGCATCTGCACCCATCACTACCGAGAGCGCCAGTTTCTCCCGATTCTGGCCCACTTTGATGTAGATACCGTCGGCCCAGATATAGGCGTAGTGTGAAGCCAAAGGCTCATTCCGTCAGGCCTCGTAGTCCAGATACCACCGCTGCTTCAAGCGCGCAATGGTAGCCGGACTCAACGCTGCCCCAACACCCAACAGGCATCCCAGCGCCGCCTCGAAGTCACCGGTCGAGATGCCATTAGAGTTGAGGCAGGGTAGCCAGAACCGCAGGGCTGCTTCTTTGATAGCGCGACAACAGACCCGACTCAAAGGGCTCGGCGTTATCCGCCACCCTGGGCAATCGCACCCGGATACTGCCGCTGCCAAGATGGACCTGCCGCGGGTCACCATGGCCGTTGCGATAGCCTCGGAACTGCTCTTCACTTACCCGCTCGTACCTGGCGCGCTCAAGAAACGTCTCCCGTTCTTCATCCAGCGCATCCTGTAGTTTCTCCTGGATGCCTTGTAGTGCCTTCTTATCCAACAGGTTGGCCGACTCTTGGCGCAGCTTGTGTCTCAGCCGGCGCATCGCCCGTTGCTCCTTGCGTTCCTGTTCTTGTTCTTGCGTCGTCCTGCCTTTTCTGATACTCTGACATAGCGGTGTCTCCTTTCTTGGGCTTTCGCCCGGTTTGAACTGCATACAAAGAATTGTAGACACCGCTTCATCTTTTTCCACAGCTTTCGATAGTATCTCCGTCAGAATAACCTACCCGAAGCGGGTTTGTTTCGTCAGAATGGATTCAGGTCTGTTTGGGCTTGAAAAAGCAGGCTATCAAGGGCATTCTTTAGGTCTGACCGAAAGGAGAACACCCGATGGTAGCCACAATACCCAGAAGGACTCTACACCGTGACCGCTAAGAAGTCCATCGTCTCTGCCAATGCCCCCAAGTATCGGACCACAAGAAAGAGGACCAAGCCCACGCTGCTAAACAAGCTGACACACCTCACACGTCTTGGCCGGAAGTATCTCAGCTTCATGCTCTGCAACGCCGGCAGGAACATCGCTACCCCAACGAGCATTACTATCATCGCAGACCCCACCTGCTCACCCCTTTAGCGCCGCGGCCGCAAGAAACACTACGGCCCAGACATACTGCCTTATCTGCTCTCTTGCTGGCAACTTGCTCGCTACCCATCCTCCATCCATCTCGCTCACTTCATCCGCCTCAACCACCAACGACTGTTCTGTCAGCCCAAGCTCAAGAAAGCATCCGCCGAGGTCAAGGCTAAGCTCCAGACTATCAGCCCGTCTAGTGTGGACCGTCTGCTCCGGCCAGTCCGCAAGGAGCTCGTGGCAAGACGCCGCTACAAACCGTGGTGCGCCGACCCAGGAGGTTGCATGACTACAGTCAGTGCAGAACCTATTCTGTTATGACAAGAGTCGGCCGGCCGAGTTTTCATCCGTCTCCTGAGCCGCTCCTCAAACCGGAAACGTCCCGGGTATCGCAACCCCACCTCAGAACTGCGGCCTGAACCAAGTGATCAGAACACCGCACATTCCGGAACTGAAGGCAAGTCTGACAAACTAACTGAAACAGCAACTCAGCCGGCTTCTGAACTTACCATTCAGACCAAGACTCAAATGCCATCTTACACATCCTGTGATGCAACCACAGACAGACTATGTCAAGCCTTTACTCACAGGCCACTTAAGAAGCCACCTTAACATTCGGCTCAACCCTGAAGTCAAAACCATCCTGACCTTGCATCTCAATGGCGGTTTCAGAACGCGACTCAGATGGGGAGTCACTCCCCGAGTCACTGGGTAACCCCCTGGCCGTGTGCTCGCTTCCGTACCGGGTTGCCGGTTCTGCACCATATCGAAGCGTCGGTCAAAGACTTATGCAATTGGCCCTTGCTGGCAGCGCTTACAGTATACCCCAAACAGAACGTTGCAAGCACTGCACCGGATTGGTGTTAGAGTTCTGTTCGTCGGTTCGGACAGGTCAGCCAGCACTTCCTGGCTGACACAGACCCCGTGACCGCCAGCCCGGACAAAGTCCTGGCAGGCACACTCGAAGGCTGTGGGAAGCTAGGCTGAACCTCTTGCTAGCCCAAGACAGCGAGCACGCAAATCGCTCAGCCGAGCTCGGCCAGTCTTGCAAGACAAAACGGTAGTGAACAGGAGAATAGCATGACTCGGGCGGAGTCACTGGTAAGGTGTGGTCAGTCTGACAACTCTATTCTCTTGCTTCGCGCTCAGCGGCACCGGGTTTCAAGCGCGTGCGCAGAGCAAGGAGCAGCCGTTGACACGTGTCGGTCTTGTAGTCCGGATAGGTCCAAGGCAATGGCTCGTACCGACCTTGGTGGAAGATGAGCGTGACTTCAGCCGAGATGCCGGAACCAAGGTAGATGCGGTGAGCAAAGTCCTTGGTTGAAGCGAGTACAAAGTTGTGCAGTGTCAGAATTCCGGGGTCGAGATTGACGGTGCGGACATGGTGTATTGAATATTGGTCTGCGAGTTGCGAACTTGCCGGCACCGAAAGCTGTTGTTCAAGACGGATAGTTGACACCTTGATCTCAGCTAATTGGTCGGCCGGAACTAGTCGGGAAAAGCCGAGCCACGAGCGGAGAAGGTTCTTGCCCAGTTCCGGTTCGTAGTAGTCGGTGAAGTCAAACGGGATTATCTGGCTTCGCTCGGCAACCGGGCCGAACGCTCCAGTAAGCAGTCCTTCGGCCTGGGCGAGCGTGGTCTCTTCCCGGGCAAGTAGACCGATGACAAGGATGGCACAGGGACTTGCCGATTCAGGGCGAGTTGGTCTCTTCACGCTTGTCCTGGTCTGTCGATGCTTCGGTCGTCGGTGTCGGAGTATCGGGTTCATGAACCGGCCGGCACTCTTGGACCGGTTCAGAAGTCCCGGTCAAGACCTTGGCATCGTAGTCCATTGCCAGCGATTCGGCCGCAGTACGCTCAGGCTCGACCATCTGTCCGGCAAGGAAAGCCCCGAGCTCTTCGAGCGGCGGCAAGGCGTCGAGTGACTCAAGACCAAAATAGCGCAAGAATTCCCTGGTCGTGCGGTAGAGAAAAGGTGACCCGGGTCGATGCGCGCGGCCGGCAGTAGTAATGAGCCGGCGTTCAAGCAGGGTGACCAGTGGGCCGGAGCAGTCAACCCCGCGGAGCTGTTCGATTTCCGGCCGCGTGACTGGCTGTCTGTAGGCGACAATCGCAAGTACCTCGAGTGCCGGTCCGGAAAGCCGCTGCACGTACTGACGTCGGTAGAGTTTCTTGACCGTTTCGGCAAATTCCGGCAGTGTGTATAGCTGGTAACCAAGCGCAACCTTGTGAATCCGGAAAGTGCGGCCGGTTTCCTCATACTGCCGATTAAGGTCGGCGATTGCCATCTGTGCGACCGGTGCTTCGATTCCAGCGAGCTCACACAGGCGCGCCATCGTCAGCGGCGTGTCTGCGGCAAAGAGCAAGGCCTCGACTGTCTGGAGCGCGCGCGTGCTCAACGGCACGGGTGACAGCGGAAGTTCACCAGCACCATCAACCGCGGGTTCTGCGAATTGCGTTTCCGCCGCGGCAGATTCCGCCGGAATCGCAGATTCAGGTTCTTGGGCAACATCGTCCGCAGGTGTCACCCAATCGGCGCCAACGCCAGAAGATGTCGCTGTCGGTTCGGATTCCGGCCCGGGTGCCGGTAGATGCGGTCTCAAGCTGTTGTCGGTCATGCCTTGCCTCTCAATCGGAACCGCGCAAGCAGCGCTACGACCGAGACCCGCAGGTCCTTTCTTGAAAGAAAACAGGTCAGCCGGGTCTCAGAGGTGGAGAATGCACTCAGGTGCACACCAATGTGGTGCAGTGTCTCCAGGGTTCCGGAGATTATCGCCGGGTCTGACCCCACACCCGGGCCGATGACTGACACCGAGCACAGGTCTGAAGTCAGGTCTATCTTCTTGGCCCGGACTTCACGGGCAACCCGGCCAAGCACCTCGCCGGACTTTTCAAGGTACTGTTCTGGCAGAACAAACGTGAGGTCGAAACGACCAGCCTCAGGGATACCGTGGTTGAAAAGCATAAGCGGCACACGCTCTTCAGCCAGCCGGGTGACGACCTGGTGCAGGCAGCGACGTTTTTTCGGCACGCCAAGCAGGCTGATGCGCACAAGCTTGTGCTCGTGGGTGACAGCACGGACAAAAGCTTTTTCCAGATGTTCACTTTCGCGGACCATGGTGCCTCGCTTTCTGTCGAATGAGGAACGGATGACAAGCGGCACGCGGTACTTGCCGGCAAGCGCACAGGCGCGCGGGTGGATGACTTCAGAACCGGAGCCGGCGAGTTCGGAGAGTTCTTCAAAGCTCAGTCGCGGTACCGGCCGAACACGGTCAAATTCATTCGGGTTCTCGGTGAAGATGCCCGGTACGTCCTTGTACAACTCGCATTGACGCGCGCCGAGCACCGCGGCCAGAGCTACGGCCGTGACGTCCGAACCGCCCCGGCCCAGGGTTGTGATTTCCCGGTCAAGGCTCACGCCCTGAAACCCGGCAACAATCGGTACCTTGCCTTGGCGCAGTGCCATCCGCAACCGGTCAGCTCTGATTTCCTGAATCCGGGCATCGGAGTGAAAGCGGTCGGTAATAATGCCGACCTGAGAGCCGGTGAACGAAATCGCGGCATGACCGCGCTCCATTATTGCCAGTGACAAGAGCGCCATTGTCTGACGTTCACCGGCTGAAAGCAGCATGTCAAGCTCACGCCGGGCTGGTCGGGCCGAGAGTTTATGCGCGAGCCGGTTCAGTTCGTCCGTGGTCGAGCCCATTGCCGAGACCACAACGACCAACCGCTCACCAGTGCGGCGGCGTGCCACGATCATATCGGCAACGCGGCGCAGCCGGTCAAGGTCGGCGACTGAGGTCCCACCGAACTTGAGAACACAGACCGATGACAACTTGCGGATCACCCTCTGGATGCTTCCAACCAGCGACCGATTCGTCGGGCCGCTTCGCACAGGCGTGGGGCAGGCTGGACGAGTGCAAACCGGATATAGCCACGGCCGTAACGGCCAAACCCGGACCCGGGCGCGGCTACGACCTTGCATTCCCTGAGCAGGTCGAGCGCAAAGCGGCCGTCATCATAAGCAGTGACCCCTTCTATCTCTGGCACTCTTGTCCAGACGTAGAATGTCGCCTCGGGCACAGGAACACTCCAACCATGCCTTGCCAGTTCGGAGCAGAAAAGGTCCCGGCGACGACGATAGAGCAGCCGGGTGTTTCTGCTCAATGCTTCAGCACGGTCAAGTGCATAGGCGGCCGCATCCTGAATTGCGCCGAACGGGCCTGAGTCGGTGTTCTGCTTGACCTTGAGGAGCGCACTCACAAGCTTCGGGTTACCAACCGCCATCCCGATTCGCCAGCCGGCCACCGAGAAAGTCTTAGAAAGAGAATGAAATTCAATGCAACACTGCTTTGCACCCGGTGCGGCAAGAATGCTCGGCGGACGGGCACGGCTGAAATACAGCTCGGAGTACACGTTGTCATTTGAGACGAAGAAACCGTGCCGGTGGGCGAGACGAACAAGTTCGCGGTAGAAGCCGGAATCAGCGGTTGCGGCAGTCGGGTTATTCGGAAAGTTGATACACAACAGCTTGATGCGTGGGCCGATACGGTCAATATGGCCCAAGTCGGGTAGAAAACTATTCTGCTCAAGCAGTGGCACGGCAACGAGCCTTGCGCCGCATAGCCGCACCTGGTTCATATACATCGGAAATACCGGGTCGGCGACCGCCACGGTGTCACCCGGACCACATACCCCCCAGATAAGATGCGCAACACCCTCTTTTGAGCCAAGAAGCATCACCACTTCTGACTCCGGGTTGAGCCTGACCCCGAACCGGCGACGATACCATTCAGCGACAGAATGGCGAGCCGATGGTTTGCCGGCATAGCTCGGGTAGCGGTGGTTTGCGGGAAGTTCAAGGGCTCGCACCAGTGCGCGGCGTACCGGTGGCGGTGGCGGCTGGTCCGGGTTTCCCTCACAAAGGTCAATGATATCACCCCGAGTTCGGGCCTTGAGGTCGTCAAGCTCCTGAAAAAAATAGGGCGGTATCAGACTGAGCCGCGTGGCGGCAGGTTCTCGCACGGCAAAGAATTACCTAGAAACCTGAGAAAGTCAAGGCTAAAAGGAACGCTCCACGGTGGAGTGCGACAACCTGCTGCCACTTTCCGAGCGCAGCTCTGCGTGCCCCAGAGCCCGTCCCGGTGCAAGGCGCAGCGCCGGGCGCGTACTTTATCTGTTGCCAAAGCCTGGACCGGAGATAGAATTACTTGATGCCAAATTCAGGTTCGGGTGCGAGCGACGACAAACAGTTGCCCATCGGCCGAGGCTCGGCCGCGTCCCGGTTCGAACAGGGCCGCGTCGCATTCTACGCCGGAGATGAGGCAACGGCGCTCAAATTGTTCAGTGCCGCGCTCAAGGTCGAGCCGGACAATTTGCACTGCCTGTACCTGACCGCACTCTGCGCTCACATTCTCACCCGGGAGCAGTTGCTTGAGAATGCTTGCTCGCGTGCACTTGAACTTGCCCCCCGACACCCATATACCGTCGCCTGTGAGGCTGTGCGTTACCTCTACCTCGCCAACTTTGAGCGGGCTGAGACATTGTTCGAGCAGGCGCTGCGAGTCCTGCCTGATGAACTGGACTTGCTTCTTGGTCTGGGCACACTCTACGAGTATTCCGGCGACCGGGACAAGGGAATTGAGGTGTACAATCAGGCGCTGCGTATCGCACCGGAGAATATTCGGGCCCATATTGCGCTCGGCGGGCTGCATGCCTTGGGCGGCGAATTTGATGCGGCATTTGCCGAGTATCAGCAGGCGAAGGAGCTGTCACCGGACTTTGAGAGCCCGCATCAGCGACTGGGCCGCGATTACTACTTCGAAGGAATGATGGAGCAGGCGGCATCGGAGTTTGCGCAGGCGGTGGATGAAGACCCGGACGAGCCGGCAGCATACTTCTTCCTGCTCGACTGCCTGCGCCGACTGGACCGTACTAACGAATCGCTTGATGTGTATGACGAGATCAAGCGCCGGTTTGGCGCCAACCCGGAGGCCACAGCCGGCTTGTTCGAGCAGTTCAACATGCGCGCCGAGGCTGTGGCCGCACTCGAACAACTGTCCAAGAACCGACCGGACTCGCCGGATGTACTCTTGCGTCTGGCCGGCGCATACCGAGATGCTGGTCAGCTCGAGCGGGCAGTCGAGGTTGCGCAGCAGTTGTGCCGACTTGCATCCGACAATCCGAACGCGATGCTGATGCTCGGCGACCTATATTTTCGGCTCGAGCAGTACCAGTCTGCAGCCTCTTTCTGCCGCCGGGCGATAAAGCTCGACCGCAACGCTCAGCCGGCGTACGTACTCCTGGCCGACGCACTCCTGTTTCTCGGCCTTCAGAAAGAGTCCTACGAAGTCATCCGGGAAATGGAACGGGTTCGCCGAGAGGCCTGGGAAAGGTATCAGGCCAAGTTCTCAGGCCAGGACCGAGCCGACGCCGGTCTGTAGTTACGGAATTCTAAGTTCAGAACTGCCCAACCGGGCCTGCGGCGTTGCCGCTGATTCCGGGCGTCCGACACCCGGCTTGACTCGTTATAGACGGCATCTAGACTGACCCGACGTGCGCCTGCCCGATGTGAGGAAACTCCCGGCCGCGGTTCGCATCGTCGTCTTTGTTGCCGCACTCTACGTATTCTTTCTTTCCATCGAACTTCTGGCTGACGGGTTCAAAGGGCTGGGTACCGGGTTTGCCCGCACCCTGTTCACCTTGACTGCCACACCGGTCGCTGGACTTTTCGTCGGCATACTTGCTACCGCGGTGTGCCAGAGTTCTTCATCCACGACCTCGATTGTTGTCGGCCTCGTGGCCTGCGGAACCCTGGACATCGCACATGCAATTCCCATAGTGATGGGCGCAAACATCGGTACAACTGTTACCAACACACTTGTTTCCCTTGCGCACGTTACCAGACGCCAGGAGTTTGAGCGGGCGTTCCCGGCTTCCATTGTGCACGACATGTTCAATCTACTCTCGGTTGCAGTATTGCTGCCCCTGGAAATATGGTTTTCGCCTCTGTCCCGGTCCTCGGCCTGGCTGGCGCGGCTGTTTCATGGCGTTGGTGGCCTCAAGTTTGCCAGCCCGCTGAAGCTGGCCACTGCTCCAGTCGGTAACCTGCTGTCCCATGTTCTGGGCGGAATTGCGCCGCTCGCCCTGGTCGTGGCTCTAATACTTCTGTTTCTTTCGCTCAAACTGATGGTGGATTCGATGAAATCGCTTATCAGCCGGCGAGTCGAAATGGTTGTAGATAAGTACCTCTTCGGCAACGCGGCCCGTGCTTTTTTCGTGGGACTGCTTTTTACGGTTCTGGTTCAGTCCAGCTCGGCAACCACGTCCATCGTTGTGCCGATGGCTGGGGCCGGACTCCTGACCCTGCGCCAGATATTTCCCTATACGCTGGGCGCGAACATTGGTACAACCGTCACCGCCTGCTTGGCTGCGCTGGTGACTGGTTCTGCCGGAGCCGTGCAGATAGCCTTTGCCCATCTGCTGTTCAATGTGTTCGGGACAGCAGTATGGTATCCGTTGCGAATCGTACCGATAGCAATGGCGCAGTGGTGGGGAGGATTCTGCGCCAGGCGCCGTACGTTCGCCATGCTCTACGTGATTGTCGTGTTCTATGCAATTCCAGTCGTTGCTGTTATACTATTGAGGAGGCACTAATATGTTACTTACCGACCTGTTGAAGTTCTGGAAAAAGACTACTCTCCTAGACAAAGCCTCAGAGGAATGCGTGGAAATGCTGCGCACCGGACAACGGATGTTTGAATACTCGCTGCGGGTGCTTTTGGACAGTGGGTGCGAAACCGACGATATCTATGCGATGGACCGTAGTCTGAACCAAGGAGAGATTAGTGTACGGCGGATGATTGTCGAACATCTGGCCGTCAACCCCGAACAAGATGCTGTTGCCGCGCTATTTCTGGCATCCATTGTCGGCGACATTGAACGCATCGGTGACTACTGCAAGAACCTGATGGAGCTGGCCCATCACTACCCGGAAAAGCTCGAGGGACAATACATTGATCGCATCCGTGACATCCAGCAGACCGTGGGACAGATGTTTGCTGACACCATCAAAGCTTTCAGCGAGACCGACGCCCGACTTGCTCAATCGGTGATGGAGCGCCACGCCGAGCTTGCCCGTACCTGTGACGCACTCATCGACAAATTGCTCGCGGATACTACGAAGTGCGGCCGTGATGCCGTTATCCGTGCTTTGCTCATTCGCTTTCTCAAGCGGGTCTCGGCCCACCTGAAGAACGTCTGTTCCTCGCTCGTCAATCCATACCACAAGCTCGGCTACAAGCCTGACGGTACGCCCGACGACCGGGACGAATAGCAGGAACAAGCCGGTAGCAAACCGCGAGTGGAAGTCCACTCGCGGTTGCGACTGTTCTGGCCCGTCGCTACTGCAGGAGTACGATTCGCCCGGTCGCGCCGCTGCTCTGGTCCCGGCAGAGATACACTCCAGCCGGAAGTCTCTGTCCTGAGTCGTCCGTACCGCTCCACAAGACGTTGGACTTAGCGCCCGGGCTCGGCAAAGAGCAGACAACCCGGCCGGTCCGGTCAGTTATCTCGACCGGACCGCATGCGGTAATCGTCACTGGTGGCTTACCTGGTACTGGACTGACCACAAGCGCCCCGTGTGGTACGCTGCGACCCTCCTCAAGACCGGTCATTGGCACTCCACGGTAAAACTCAATCTGACCTTCGTACGTGCTCAACAGCAAGTCCGGGGTACCGTCGTTGTTCCAGTCCCCGAACCCGCACCGCGACCCGTAGTAGTAAGCAGTCCTCATCCAGCGCACCGGCGTACCGTCCTCGAGCTTAAGTGTCTCGCCCCGAGCGAAAACCGGCGCAGAGTCGGGGCCCAGATTGCGGAAGAAATGGACATAGCCGTTGTTCTCGCCGCAGATGATGTCCTGCCGGCCGTCTCCGTCAAGGTCGAACACGTAGGGGTTGACGCGGTACAAGTAGATCGCCGAGCCGCCGGCCTGGACGATTGAATAGTCCTGAAACATCGGCCAGGTGTCAGCACCCTGGTTCAGGTACAGCCGCACGTAGTAGTCCTGGGTCCCGATGATAAGGTCCTTTCGGCCGTCGGCGTTCCAGTCGAACACGTTTGGCTCGGAGTTGTAGCCAACATCGAGAACGGTACCGTCAATCAGTCGGTACTGTTTGTACCCGGTGAGCGCGGTGTCGTGCCGGATAAAAACGTTCAGATAGCCTTCGCGGTCCCCTGAAATGATGTCCCACTCGCCGTCGGAGTTCCAGTCCACGACCCGTGGACTTGCGCCGACGCATCAACCCGATGGCAGCGTAATCTGGACGCCGTCTGCCTCCAGATACCGAAAGCCGTTGAACTCCGGAGCTGTATCCGCCCCCACGTTCGGGTAAAACCTTATCATTCCGGATGTGAACTGACCGACGACAATGTCCTTTCGGCCGTCTCGATTCCAGTCGAACATCTGTGGCGCGCCATAGTAGCCAACGTCAATTGGCACACCGGCGTCGTTGACAAGCACCGGCTGGGCAAATCGCGGAATTGCGGCAAAGCACGTACCGACAAGGACAACTACGACCGTCACTGTCTTCATTAGTTACCTCCTTACGCCGGATACACTATAGCTGACCACCAAATTATATCGCATTACCCGCAATGGTGTCAATTGAACTGTCGCACGTAGGTTTTCTGAGCGACCCGTGCCAGGTACTGCTCCAGCCGTTCTGCCAGGTGCTGCTGCTCAAGGTAGTTCCTAATCATGTCCTGCATCTCCAGGTAAGTCATCATTCGCTCCGGCTGCTTGGCAAGTACTTTGACCAGATGATAGCCGTGCTCGGACAGCACCGGCTCGGACACGCCGCCGGAGTCGAGCCTTGCCACGACCGAATCAAACGGCGGCGTCAGGCCGGCAAGTAGGAACTCGCCAAGATAGCCGCCGGAATCACGTGTCATCGGGTCATCGCTCAGTGCCCTTGCCAAAGAGTCAAAAGGCAGACCGGAACTGGCCTTCTCATATGCCGCTCTTGCCCGAGCCAGCGCCCGCGTGGTATCGGCCCGTGTTATCGGCACCCGGATGAGGATCGAGCGAAATGATACCCGCTTGCCCGAACGCGCCTCGAGCTTTACTATGACGTATCCTTCACGAGTCACAAACGGCGGCGAAATTTGCCCCGGCTTGAGCTGCTCCAGTACCATTACCAGCTCGGCCGGGAGTTCGGCAAGCTGACGCCAGCCCCAGTAACCGCCCGCGCCCGCGGTCTTACGGTCTTCCGAGAACGAGCTGGCCACGACCGCAAAGTCGCCACCCCGGGCAAGAACATCCAATACCTCGGCCGCCCGGCGTCCGGCCGCACTCTCGGCCTGTGGGCTCGGCCCAATTGCAACAAGAATGTGTGCGAGCTCGACCCGGCCAGGTACTCGCGCAATCGAGTCCTTGTGGGTGTTATAGAACAGCTCGGCCTCGGCCGGCGAAATGTAGGACTTAGTCAGACCTTCCTTCTCAAGGAGTTTGCGGGCCAGAAGTTTGCGCCGGATATCCTCTTCGTAGCGCCGACGCAGCGTACGTTCGTTCACGCCCTCAGCCACAAGTGCGGCCTGAAACTCCTCCTCTCCGGCAAAACGCTGTTTGAGCGATCGGATGCTCGACTCTACCTCGCTTGTCACCTCATCGCGGCTGACGTCAATTGTGTCCCGCCGGGCCTGTTCCTGAAGGAGTTCGGTGTCAATCAGTTGCTTCAGCACCTGCCGGCGCAAGGTTGAATCCGGAGTGATTGTGTCACCCATTGCAATCCGCACGAAGTCCATCGCCTGTTCAACATCGCTTTCTAAGATTGGGGTCGCGCCGACAACCGCCACAACGGAGTCTGCCGGCGCGGCAAACGACAGACCGCAAAGAATCAGGAATCCTGCAAGGAGAGCAGTCTGGATTCTTACGCGCGTCCTATTGATTTTGACCTCAGACCTCGTCCTAGTTCTCAAAGTAGGCATCTGGCCGGAGCTCTACCTTCGCCTTCTCCCGCAGCGCCGAAAGCATCCGGTCAACCACATCCTGGTTCTTGCGGTATGAGAGCACCGCCTCGATGTAATCCTTCACCTCGGCTAGCGTAACCTCGGCCTTGACCTTCTTCTTGTCCACAAGCTTGATAATCTGGTAACCTTCCTGGCTGGACAGCACGTCCGACACTTCCCCTGGCGCGAGCGAGAATATCGTCTCCTCGATTTCCGGGTCGCCGCCCATCCTGGGGTCACCGACGCCCCGGGCGAAGTATCGCGACTCCTGCCCGCCCTCGAGTAGAATGTCCTGGGAGCGTTCCTTGGCGAGCTTCTTGAAATCGGCACCGGCTCGGATTTCAGCCAAGGTCTTCTCGGCCTCCAAACTGTCCGGCAGCACGATGCGCATTATCTTTACTTCATAGCAGAACTCATCCCGGTGAGCATTGAAGTACTGCATCATTTCCGCCTGGCTAACCGACACTGCCCCGGTCAGCTCCTCAAGAAGCTGATTCACGAGGTAGTCCCGCTCCAGCCGCTTCAACGCCTGTCTTACCTCAGGCTTCTTGTCCAGACCGCGCCGCACTGCTTCCTGATACATCAGCGTGTTTGATACCCACTTGTCAAGAATCAGCGGCAGGTTCTGCTGGTCAACCGAGAAACCTTCGGGAACCATCAGCTCGAACTCTTCCTTGGTCATATAGTCGTTGTTCACCCGGGCCAGTACCTTGCCCTTGGGCCGGGACGGGCACCCGGCAGCCAGCACCAGTATCAAGCCAAGCACAAGCCATACCATCGTCCGTATCGGATTCCGGTCCATTATCACTTTGCTCCTTTCTTCCTTCCGGCCTGACCGGGTTCAACCCCTGCCAGGGCCGCTTCGACAATTTCGATTCGGGCCCGCGAACGCAGCTCGTCCCGGAACTGGGCAAACCTTTGATCTCGGCGCTCGGCAAAAAGCGCCAACCTTATCGCCGGCGCGGCCGCATCCGCATCCTGCCCAGGGTAACTCGACCGGTGTTCCTCGTAGTATCGCCGCACATCATCATCCGTTACCTGGGTCCGGTCAATCACTTCGCGCTTGTACAGCGCCTGGTACAACAGGTCACGCCGCCGGTCGTCAAGCTGCCGCTTGACCGATGCCAGCCGGTCGAACCCACGTGTCAGACCGTCCTCGTACAAGACATCGTCCTGGATTTCGCGCCGGATCGTGTATTTGCGCATGGTAGTATCAAGGGAGGCCGGGAAACGGCGAGCGATGTGCAGCAGTCGGCCGACTTTGACGTATTTGGAGTTGTCCTTGATTGCCACCCATTCTTCCTGCTCCTCGGCCGTAATCGAATCCACCGGCTTGCACATAATGTCAAGGCCCCGGGGATTGTAAGTCAGTCGCGCCCTAACCTGGGCAAGGTATGCTTCGGCCAACTGCCGCCGTTTCTGTTGCTTCAGTCGGAACAGGAGTTCTTGTTTGAGTTCACCGTATGGCGGCGGGGCCGGGTCGGCCGGGCGCCGTTCAACGAGCCGTACAAGCTGATAGCCTTCGCCAACCTTCACCGGCTTCGTCCACTCTCCGGGAGACAGTGCCAGCACCGCACTGCGCAGCGGTTCGTCGAAGGCCAGCTCAGGCACGTAACCGATATCGCCCCCCGCAGCCGCAATGCGGTCCTCAGAATATCGCACCGCGAGTGTCTCGAACGGCACGCCGGTAGCAAGTTCGGCGACAATCCGTGTTGCCAGTGATTCACTGGCAACACTAATTAGCTGGACATGCACCTCGTTTGCTAACAGCCGATACGCGGCTGCCAGCTCAACTTCACTTACCTGGTTGCCTTTCGCGACAACCGCGTTGTAAAGTTCCTGGGTCACAAGCCGCTTGCGGTCAAGCTCAAGTTGATAGGCGATACTGTCTCCAATTCCCCGTCTCTCGGCCTCTTGCACAAATAACTCGCGCGTCACCAAGTCGTCGAGGGCACGGCGTCGGACCGAATCCCAACTGTTGCCTGAATCTGGCCGAGCCGGCAGGACTTCTGCCAACTCACTTGCAAGAATCGGCTTGCCATTCACCCGGGCAACAACTGCTCGGCCAAGTTGTCTTTCTGTGCAGCCAAAGCCAAGGAGGATTACGGCGGCGACAGCAATAAACCGGTATGTTTCTAACATCTGGTTACAATATCCGGGAGTCAGGCATTGTCAATGAGAGATTGCCGATTGCAGACATCTGCGATTCCGCACAATCTAGCAAGCTCCGCCCTACGCCAGACCAAGTAAACGCTTAACGTCAAACTACCACAGTCAGAGCTGTCACCGAGAGACGCTCTCAGAGTCCGGTTTCCCTGATCGCCGACTCGACTTGCCTTACTCCTCGCCCTTGGACTGAGCGCTGGGCTTGGGTCTCTCTGCAAGCCTCGCCTTCAATGTTGTGCGGTGAGAATGCTTCGCGCCAAGTGAGACTGACTTCGTGTTCTGCGCAAGAATAAGGTCGAAGGTGTCGCCTGGTACCAGTCCGGGAATTGCTGTTCCAGCAAACATCCGGTTCTCGCTGAATGCCGCCGGCGCTCCTTCGCCGCGCCAGGTCAATGGGTACGCCACCTCAAGTGTCATGACGCCAGTCTCATCGTCAAAATCAACTTCCCAGTCAAGGTCCAGAGAGTCTACACTGACCCGTTCTGGGTGACCGTGCGCCTTGCCGACAAGATTATACACCTCGGCCGAGTCGTCGGTGTAGAAGCCGACAAGCATATTTGAACCGTCCATCCCCGGCGCGCCGAAGCCGATGCCAAACCAGCCCCGCCCTCTGGTCTCAAGTGCAAGGTATATCAGACTGTCGTCGAATCCCCAAGAGACTGTCAGGCCGGTGCTCGGACTCTTGAGATAACCGGGATATTCATTGTCCTCGCGGTCAACGTACCCGTCAATCGAAACCCGATCCTCCATCAGCGAGTCGTACGGCACAACTGGCATTTCTTGCGCCAGGCCATACCCGAAAAGCAGAAAAGTGACTGTAAGTAGTCTAGTTACGCTCACAATCAACTCCTTTCATGAGACCCACAATTAGCCAATAGTAACAGAATTCAACATGTCTTGTCAATCAGTCGGTTTGCCTGGTAGTATCCTTATTTGTGTGTAACTTGGCTGGAAAAAGGGTCGGGCAGGGTGTATCCTTCTGGCCCGACCGAGTAATGATCGTAACACTATCAAACCATGGAGGATAAACCCATGCCCGAACCCTACTATCTGCACCTGTCGAAGACACAATATATGGAACGCTGGCAGGAGTTCAAGGACTTCTTCCAGGATGATGAGCTCGACGTGGTCCAGCGACCGATGCGCGATACGTTGAAGAAATTCCTGCAGGGTCTCATGCAGGTTGAACAGACGGCGCAGGTCGGTGCCAGAAGGCATAAGCGGTCCTGCCGTCGGACCGACCAGCGTAACGGGTACTACAAGCGGAATCTGCTGACTGCTTTCGGTATGGTACGGGAGCTACGGGTGCCGCGGCTACGCAAGGGTGGTCTACGGACCAAGGTGTTTGCGCGTTATCAGCGGCGCTGGAAGTCGGTGGACAACTACATCCGGTCGTTGTTTCTGGGTGGTGCGAGCACCCGTGAGGTGGGTGAGCTGTTGGAGCGGCTGTGGGGCGTACGTCTGGAGGCAAGCGCGGTGTCGGAGATAGTCCGGGTGCTGGATGAAGAGGTAAAGAAGTTTCATC
>JBDRUN010000022.1 GCA_039801365.1 candidate division WOR-3 bacterium | reverse complement strand
ACTCCTTTCATGGTAAGGGCTGGTCAGATTATGCCTCCTGTTTCGAGTACTTTTCTTACGTGAGGCAACGGGGTAGCTTCGAGTACATTTTTGGTGAGGCAACGCGTGATATTGACAGCACCTTGAGCAAGGACTAACATTGCCCATGCCAGTGCGGGTTACCATACCAGACCGTTTTCTCGTGCGTGCGCGCGGGGGGCCGACTGGATGGCAGCCTTTCGCACCGGTCCCGGCCGATATCGAAGTTGACATACCCACCCTGCTCCTTGAGGCACCTGAACTGCTCAACTCTGAACGTGAAAGGCACCGGTACGTAGCCACAATGCCGTCAAATGCTGAACGGGTGCTGATTGCGATAGAAGAGAACGGCCACCTGGCGATTGCCGCCTGCCCAGACCCGGGAAGCCAGGACGACTATCAGCGTCTGGTCGCAGACGTGCTCTGGACCAGTGTGATGCTCTGGCGTCGGCCGTACCTGGACCTCGCTGCCGAGTTCAGAAGGCGCATCGGTACCGAGTTAGAGCTCTTGGTCGGTGACCGTGCCGCCCCTGGCTGGTCTGCAGAGCAGTTCCAGAACGGAATAAGAACAAGCCTGAGCCAGGGTCGGTTTCCTGTCATCTTTGTCACCTGCGGGCAGCACGCCGTGCCGCCAGACATGATAGCGTACCTAGACTCGCTGAACGTTCCGCCCCGGACCGTCAGTTTCACCACCTTCCGCAGCGGAGAAGTGGAGCTGGTGATGCCGGGTCAGGTTGAATCGGGTTGGGCCGAACCTGCAGCCGCACCACGGGAGACTTGGTTCGAACCCACCCGGCCCGAGCCAGAACCGGTGCCTACCAAAACTATCGCCACAGCTAGCGAAGAGACAGAGCCTGAAGACCAGGCTGAGCCAGTGCCGCCCGATTTCCCCTGGGCACGGGCTGGCACCAAGCCTGGTGTAATGGCGGACAAGCGACCTCCGCCTGACAGCACCAGACGCAAGCCGGACAGTAGGACCGGAGGCAGGAAGTGACCAGCGGCTGCATCAGGGTAAGCGGTGCAAGCGACCGGTGGCAGACCGTCGAGCCCCGGCCATCGGACACACCGTTTGACCCGCTTCAGCTCATCCTCGACGTGCCCGAGTTTCTCGGCATGCTGGATGCAAGCCAAGGCACTCCCCGCGCCGCGATTATTGCACCCGGCTCAGCCTCGAACCGGGTGCTGGTTGCGGTAGATGCGGCCGGTGCAGTCCAGCTCGTTGCCTGTCCGGCCGATGACACCGAGTTGTCCAGTATCGTTGGTGACCTCCTGGCCGCGGGCGGCCGTTTCTGGCGCCAGCCCTACGAGACTCTGGCCAAGGCCTTTGATGAGGCACTTGGCTGCTCCCTTGTGGAACGGCTCAGTGCCCGGGTTGGCAAGGAATGGAACGTCGGCGCTTTCCGCAGCGGCATCGAGAGGAGCCTCAGCCTTGGACGCTTTCCGATCGTACTAGTTGTCCGGGCACGGACAAAGCAGGTCGAGGACACCCTCAGCTATCTTGCAGGAATGAACATCCAAGTCCGGGTACTCAGCTACACCTACTGTGCGAGCAACGGCGTAGAACTGGTCCGACCGGTGTTGCTTGACCCAAAACCCGGGACCGCCGCAGACCACACGGTTGAGGCGGCACAGCGCACCATCATCGTCGAGCGCCACACCGAACCAGCACCACCCAGTGCCAGGCACGAAGCGGCCGCTGAACACGAACCGTTCATCCTGAGCAAGGCATCTCCCCAACAGCAGGAAATCCTCAATAGGCTGGCCGGACTTGACGACCTGAAGCTCGTGCGCCGCGGAAACGAATACCTGCTGCCGCTCCCGGGTGGCCGGTTCAAGCCCGAAGCCACAATCACCCTTGCTGTGGATCCGAACCGCTGGCCATTTCCCCAGCCGGATGAAGTCATCGTTGTTGTCAACATAAGCCAGGACCACCTTGCCGGCTATCTCAAGGTCACACCACAGGAGATTAGAGATTTTCTAAGCTCACTGCCGAGGGTCGAGCGTAAGGAACACAAGGGCTGCGTCCTACTCCGCGCCGCCGGAGTCGGTGAAGCCCTGCAACTGGTCAACGAACTGAAGGCGCTGAAGGAAGTCTCTTTCGGCGGCATCGGCTAGCAGTTCTTCAGGACAACCGCAGCCCGGTTAGCGGTCGGTGCCGAACCAGATGTACTCGGCCTGTTTTTCAAACCCCATAGTTTCGGTCAGGCTGATTGAAGCCCGGTTCGTGCGCACGATGTAGACAAAGGGCTGGATGCCGAGTTTGCCCACTTGTCGGGCAAGATGGGCGGTTATGGCGCGTGCCAGCCCTTGGCCGCGGAATTGCTCCAGCACGTGCAGCATCCCCATCGAGCCGTCGTCGTGGATCAACGCCCACGCGACCGGCCTTCCATCGCGCCGGATACACGAACTGGGCATCGCCTTGATTCGGGACTTCACGTACTCCACCCGGCGGCGGCCGTAAGGCCAGTTGCGGGCGATGAGCGGCGCGTCGGCCGGCCGGAGCGGACCCACGCGCACACGCGGAGCAGGCGCGAGCCGGCCAGGCTTCAAGATGTACATATGGCAGTAGTTTGTCCAGGCCCTACGCCGCGCGTCCGGGCCGGGCCAAAGGCGCCGAATCGTGCGAAAGAATCGGGACGGCGTAGCGCCGAACCGCTGGCGCAGGTTGCGGGGAAGCGATGCGACCACGCAGGCCGCGGCGCGCGGATTCTCGGCGTACAGGGTCAGGCGCCGGTCGGTCCGGCACACGACGGCCTGCGGACAGGCAGGGTTGTCAACCCTTATCCAGCGCGGGATGTTTCCGGCGGCGCCGGCGACCAAGTTCGCGGCTGAGTTGGAGGCGGGCCGATGCGCTTCGAGCCAGACTCGAAGTAGAGTGGTGTTTTGGCACAGAGGCACGGGAGAAGGTTAGGCGCATTGTCGCGCCGGTCAAGGGCGAGATTTCGCGTTGACCACGGCCCGTATCGGGCATAAACTGAGGCAGCGCGGACCCGCAGGGTCAGCGCGGAAAAGGCTAATGACGACGCCGAAGTTCCAGCCCATCTGGGATGCGAATCCCGAGCTCTATGACGTGCTGCGGGAATCGGAGAATCTGGCCCAGGCGCGAGAGCGGGTATTTGACTACCTCAACCGGCAGGAGCAGAAGTTCCTCAACCACGAGTTCGACCTGCACGCACTCGAGCTCGTGACGGTCATCGAGTGCACCGATGTGATGAAGCAGGTCATCTCGCAGCGCAGCGAGGCAGTCACCGGTCACAGCGCGCTGCGGATTCTCTGGCGCGCGGCGCGGGGCGAATCGGCCGAGGATACGGTCGCGCCCGGATTCAAGGAGGAGTTCCGCCATCTTTTCCGCGGCATCCGAGGCGAGTCGCGGCTCTACCCGGAAATCGCCGTGGAACCGCCGGAGAAACTGTCGGGCGGGGCCGCGGCCAGGGCGCGATCCCGCGACCTCGACCGGCTGGCTGAGCATATCGAGACTTGGCTCGACCGGTACCCGAGCGGGCTCGATGCCGAGGTCGTGCGGCGGCGCGAGTACAACCGACAGCGCATCGCGGCGGCGTTCGGCGCGGGCGAGGAACAGTGGCATAACCACGTCTGGCAACTGCGCCACATCATCCGCGACTCAGCGACGCTCGGCCGGCTCGTGCGGCTGACCGAGGAGGAACGGGAGGCGATTGACCAGGCTGCGGACAACGCGATACCGTTCGGCATCACCCCGCACTATGCCTCGCTGATGGACTACAACACCAGCCGAATGCTCGACCACTCCATCCGAGCTCAGGTGATACCATCGGCCGACTACGTCGAACTGATGCAGGCGAACCGGGAAAAGGGACTTCACTCGCTCGACTTCATGCTCGAGCACGACACCTCGCCGATTGACCTCGTGACCAGGCGCTATCCACGCATCGCGATTCTCAAGCCCTACAATACCTGCGCCCAGGTGTGCGTCTACTGCCAGCGCAACTGGGAAATCAGCCGGCCCTGGGCCGACGACGCGCTTGCACCGGCCGAGCGACTGGAGCAGGCTATTGACTGGTTCCGGCACCACCGCCACGTAACCGAGGTGCTCGTGACCGGCGGAGACCCCCTGGTGGCCGGTACGCGCTTCATCGCCGGGCTGCTTGAACGGCTGGCCGAAATCAGGCACATCGAGCGCATCCGCATCGGCTCCCGCGTGCCGGTGACGCTGCCGATGCGCATCACGCACGACCTGGCCAATGTCATCGCCCGGCACCACGAGCCGGGCCGGCGCGAAGTCTGCCTTGTCACTCACATCCAGCACGTCTACGAGGTGACGCCCGAGACCGTGGCCGCGGTCCAAGAACTGCGCCGCCGCGGCATTGCCGTCTACAATCAGATGGTCTTCACCCGTGAGAACAGCCGGAGGTTCGAAGCGGTCGCGCTTCGCCGTTTGCTACGGCTCATCGGCGTTGACCCGTACTACACCTTCAACACCAAGGGCAAGGAAGAAACGGTGGACTTCCGCGTGCCGATTGCCCGGCTGCTGCAAGAGCAGAAGGAAGAGGCACGGCTCGTGCCCGGACTGGTCAGAACCGACGAGGCGGTGTTCAACGTGCCGGGTATGGGCAAGAACTACGTCCGGGCCGGACAGCACCACCGGCTCATAATGGTTCGGCCGGACGGGCGCCGGGTCTACGAGTTCCATCCGTGGGAAAAAGGCATCTCGCTCGCGCCGACCTACATCGAGACCGATGTCGGAATCTGGGAGTATCTTGAGTGGCTCAAGTCGGTAGGGGAAAACCCGAAAGACTACCGCTCCATCTGGTACTACCACTGAGTTGGTGAAACCGAAGCTGCTGCTGCACATCTGCTGCGGGCCGTGCGCGACTCACGTGGTCCGGCGGCTTAGCGACCAGTACGAACTGACCGGCTTCTTCTACAACCCGAACATCGCGCCGGAAGATGAGTATCTGCGCCGGCTGGTCGCGGTTCAGGAACTCAGCGCCCAGTGGCACGTGCCGGTTGACGTGGAGTCGTATGCGCACGACCGGTTCCTTGAGACGGTGCACGGGCTGGAAGATGAACCTGAGGGTGGCAGGCGCTGCGAGGCGTGCTATCGTCTGAGGCTTGAAGCTGCGGCTGCAGCGGCGCGGGCCAACGACTGCGCTATCGTTGCGTCAACGCTCACCATCGGCCGGAACAAGAAAGCATCGGTCATCAACGCAATCGGCCGGGAAGCGTGCGCGGCCCATGGGCTTCGGTTCCTCGAAGCCGATTGGAAGAAGCAGGACGGGTTCAGGCACAGCGTGGAGCTTTCCCGCGAACTGGGTTTGTACCGCCAGTCTTACTGCGGCTGCGAGTTCTCCAGACCAAGAACCTAGCTCGCAGTCCCAGTCAGACTGTGTCCCGGTATTGATGCTTCCGTATATGAAGACCTTGACAGAGGCTCGTTGAGTACAGCCGTGACGCCATCGGCCGCGACTCGCTAGCTGCCAACGGTCGGCGGTAAGAAATGCTCTCTTGCCAGGCGACGCGCAGAATTCACAGGACTCTTCTGCTGCTTGCCCCAAGACATCTATCCGGATGCAACTGCATTGTGTACTCCCGCCGAGTTAGTGGCTTGAAAGAACCAAGACATGACATCCGCCGTAACAAGAACATTATGCGGCACTTAGATAGTGAACTGTACCTAAAGTAGCTATCCGGGGGCCAATGGACCCCGTCATCCCATTAGACACTGTCCTCCTCACCGGCTTCGACAAGAACAACCATACCAACATCATCACGTTGCTGGAGATTATGCCCGAGACGCAGACCGACAAGGTCTTGGTCACGTTCCTCGCCAAGCGTTCGGACACGTTTGACACCACGAAGTTCACCTCGGCATTCGGCACGTGGAACGTAACCGAATTTGCCACGAAGCCCGACACGTCCTTCGTCACGGAGCTTGACACGGACACCATCACGGCGTTCGCATCGGTATTCGACGCGCAGACCGACACATGTCGGTGACCGTGTTCGCACCGGAAGACGAAGCCGCGGAGACGAAGTTTGAGCCGGGGTCAAGAATTGAATCTTGCGGTTCGTGGAAGCCAACCGCCGACGGTTGGCTTCAGGCTTCTGCTTTTTCTTCTTAGGCTTCGAGCCCTTGACCACTCTAATTTTTCTCTACTTGACCCGTTGCCGGGCTGTTGGAAACGATTGGGTGACAAGCAACAGACCGTGAACACGCTGCGGGGCGGCGTAAGACGCCGCCCCGCGAGTCAGAAGCTATTGGCTACCGGGTAAGGACCACCTTGGTCCAGGCTTTGGAAACGCCGGATACCGTGCAGAAGTAGATGCCGGGCACTACAGCGTTGCCGGCATCGTCGTTGCCATCCCACATTGCAAGACCTTCGGCTGTCGGCTGCCGGCTCACAGCCAGCGAACGGACAAGGCGACCAGTGTTGTCGTAGATGCGCACTTGCGCATCACGTTCTCCGCCAAAGCCAAGATGCAGGACAACTGAGTTCCGAAACGGATTCGGCCAGGCCTGAAGCGTTCTGTCGGAGCAAGGCAGCTTCTTGCTTTCTTCGGCCAGGCCGACCGGCGGGTTGAAACCAGCGATCTTGAAAATGCGGTTATTCCCGCCGGTGTTGTCCTGCATTATCGTTATCCAGTACGAGGCGTCGCGCGGGTCGTACTCCACGCCCCGGACATTCCAGTTGGTATTGGTGAACCTCAGCCCGTTGAGAACGGTGAGTCCGACCCGATCAACCTCGTACAGGCAGGTAGAGTCAATCGCAGTTCCACCCGAGTTGAACCAGGTATAGACATTCAGAAGCGATGGTGGGTTTGATGGCGTACCCGGGTCGAGTGCCAAACACCGTGTACCGTAGACCCCATTCTTGGGATGGTTCACAGTCTGAAGTAAAGTCCCGAGCGTGTCGTAAACGAAGATGAGCTGCTGGCCGCCGGGCGCAATTCTACGGTCGGTTACATAGACCTTGTGCTCGGCATCGTGCTCGACAACGCCGACTGGGTAGTCAACCGCAGCGACTGAGAATTGACGTACGATCGTGCCGGTCGGAGTTATCTTGTACACTGTTTTCTGGGGATTGGCGAGAATCCAGAACGTGTTGTCGTAAGCGCAGTAGTCAATGTCAGTGCAGGAGTCCTGGGGCGCGGGAATGGTGCCGGCCGCAGTGAGCATACTATCCGAGGTGTACTTGTAGATCGTGGAGTTCATGAAGTAGCAGCAGTACAGCAGGTTGTCCTGAGTATTGTAGGCAAGTCCGTAAAGACCGTAGTCTGTCGGCATTCCCGGGCAGACCTTGGGTCCCCAGATGATTGTCCCGGGCGGCAGCCGCTGCTCGCCGACTGTAAGCGTGAAGACGTAGATCCAATCGTGGGCCCAGTTGTCTGAGTGGACGTACAGGGTGCAGGGGACCTGCGTCCCTGGCGGAATCGTCCCCTGGGCATAGGCCGCAAACCGGTCCGCGTCATTATTGCGACTCGCACCAGCCGGAATCGTGCCGAAACTGCCGAGCGAGTCGGTTATCTGGAACTGGCTGTACCCAGAGCGCAGCTTCGCAGTCACGCTCTGGGCCTCTTCATTACCCAAGTTCCTTAGCGTCACGACAAGCTGTCCGCTTTCACCCGGATCAAACCGGCCATTGCCGTTGCCGCCAGGCGGCGGGTCATACACAGTGTTGCTGAGATAGGCTACGTACGGACCGGTACCGAGGTTGATGAGAGAAACGTCGTCGGCGAAGACCTTCGCCTCAGGCGTACCTCAACCACTGTACGTGTAAGCGTAGAGCGCAACCTCGACCTTTGCAACCTGGCCCGGGTTCACACCTGGCAGGTTCTGGGCAAGCTCCTCAGCGATGCCAAGGGTATATTCGGCCCATGCCGGGTTGGTAATTCGCTTCAGGCTCAGGGTCGGGGAAGGAGTCCAGTCAGCATAGGTGGAGTAGTAGTAGCGGGTTTCGCCAAGTAGTGCGTCGGCCAAATCATAGTAGCACACCTGGAAGCACGCCGCCGGCCAGCAGGTTGATGAACCACCGGCTTCGTAGAAGCTGGCCCAGAATGACAACTGGAGCTGAATCCCGGGCACGGCCACGCGCTGGCTGAGTCGGGCTGAGCCTGGGTTGTCGTACTGGTACGCCATTGCCTCGTAGTCCGGGTCTGGCTGGTAGGCTGTATTCCGGTCACAGGTGTGGGTACCTGAGCCCTCGCCAACGATGGTCCAGCCGACCGAAAGGTCCTGCTCAAAGTCGCCATTGGTGAGCAGATTCTGGGCCAGGGCCAGACCCAGAACGGCTGGTAGCACTAGCAGCAGTTTCAACCGCATTGAACCTCCTTTCTCACAGCTATGGTTCTAACTCGAACTTCATGACCGTTGAGATACATTTCTCTTCATCTCTGGTCAGTTTTGACCGCGCGAACAGTTGCGACCGTGCGGCCTGCACTGAGTTCAGCGATGTACACGCCGGCACCAAGGCCGGAGGGATCCCAGAAAAGATGTCCTGTTCCTTCGGGCTGCATACCTGCGTCAACTAGTGCGATGCATCTACCCGCAGCGTCAAAGACCCGGCACATCACGTGCGCCGGACGCTCCAACCGGTAACCGAAGTTTAGTCGGTCCGAAACCGGGTTGGGGAACGCTGAGACAGAAGATAGAACCGGTGAGCCTGATTCACCGATGCCGATGGCATCAAGTGAGAAATCGTCGGCGGAGACCTCCGCCCAGGGAAGGGTTCAACCACTCGATGTGTAGCAATGAAGTGCGACCCTTACCTTGCTCACGTCGGCCGGGTTCACGCCCGGTAGGTTGACGGTAAGCTCAGCCTGGACATCAAGGCGGTAGTTCTGCCATGCCGGCTCGGTAACTTCAATCAGGTGCTGGGTCGGGGTGTTGGTCCACGTGCAGTACTGGTCGTGGTAGTAGAAAAAAGTCATGCCGAGCACGTTGTTTGCCGCATTTAGGTACTCAACGCAGACGCTGGCAACCGGCCAGCAGGTCAGAGACCCGTTGCCGATTTGAAACTTGGCGTTGAACCGCAGTTCGACGTTTGCACCCGGCACGGCCACAAGCTGGCTGAGTCGGGTAAGACCCTCGCCACTGTACTGGTAGGTTCGAGCTTCATAGTCCGGGTCTGGGTCGTAGTTTGTGGCCCGGCTTATCGTCTGTGTTCCGACTCCTTCTTTGGTCTGGACCCATCCGACTGAAAGGTCCTGCTCAAAATCGCCGTTGACGAGAAGATTGGCTCGGACCGGCATGAGTAGCATCGCTGCACAACAGAGAGCCACAGTTTTCATTCACACTCCTGATTGGAAAGATTCTAGCGTGAGCAGACCGGCGGTCAAGCAGACGGATATTGACCCGGTTCGCAGTCGGGTTATTCTTGTTCCAAGTCAAGCTGAGGAGTTCACATGAGAGTTACTATCGTTCTAATGTGTGCCGGTCTTACTGCCGCGATGCCGCCAGGCCCGTATTTTGCCGGGCCGGAGCCGGTCTTCCCGCCAGGTGTAGAAGAGCCGGGTCCGAATCTATTGGCCGGATACGGATACTGCGAAACAGTGACAATTCTGATGCAGTTCCCGGACAATCGAGCCGATACGATCAAGCGCAGCCCGGCCTGCTTTGACTCCATGCTGTACTCGACCGGAGTTTACAATCAGGGACCGTATCGTGCGGGCAGCCTGAACGATTACTTCCTAGAGAATTCCTACGGTACGTATGATGTGCGTGGAGAAATCGCCGGCAACCGCTGGTTTCTTTCCCAGTACAATTACTCGCGCTACTATGACGGCAACTACATGCTCTCAACCGGCTCCCAGATGGCGCGCGAGAACATTCAGCAGGTTGACCCATATGTGGACTTCCGTCAGTTCGACCTGAACTCGGACGGATACATTGATGCGATGTTCATGGTTCACGCTGGCGCGGACGGAGCAGACAATGGCAACGTGAACTGCTGCTGGAGCCATGCAATTCCATCGTTCAACTACCTGACTCAGGATGGTGTGCGCATTCGGGGCGTCACCAATGTGCCGGAGTTCGCCATGGTCACTCCGGCGCGGGAAACAACGATGTGCTGCATAGCAGTGATGTGCCATGAGCTCGGGCATCTCGTGGGTCTCCCTGACTTGTACCAGAGTGGTCGGACCCAGTGGGGTGTAGGTTACTGGGGGTTGATGGGCTACGGCGCCTGGGGCGCGGGCGGTAACACGCCTTGGAGTCCGTCGCATATGGAAGCATGGTCCAAGGTCACGGCCGGATTTGTCGTGCCGACGGTAATCACACAGAACACATACGGTCTGCGTATTCTCGACGTGGAGACTCATCCGGTGATCTACAAGGTGTGGCGTAACGGGCAAGACCGGGATACCTGTTTCTATCTTGAGAACCGGCAGAAGAAAGGATTCGATTCGCCTTTGCCTGGGGCCGGGCTTGCCATCTGGCATATTGACCCGTACCACAGCGCATGGTACGACCGTGTGGATATGGAGGAGGACTCAACATTCCATTTGGACAAGGGATTCGGATATCGGCCGGACCCGCACATTTATCACCAAGAACTGGGTGACACCTCGGATGTCTTGCCCGGAATCTGGAACCGTGTACTGTTTGATTCGACCTCCGTGCCTTCAAGCCGTGACCGGCAGAACAGGTCAACCAAGATCGCCATAAGCAACATACGCGAGGCAGGAGATACTATAGTTTGCGACGTTACGTTGGACGGGTCAGTACCAGTGGCGGAGGGGGGGCGTGCACCATACGCTTCGCGAGGTACACTCGAAGTGAGACCGAATCCGGTCACGAGTGGCGTCACGACGCTTAGGATTCATGGCGTCGAGGGATGCAGTGGTCAAAGCGCGAGCTTGCGCGTGTTCGATGCGATTGGTCAATGCATCCTCGTCTGCAAAATGCCATTTGGTAGTTGGCAACCGGACATCAAACTGGACCTCAGAACGTTGCGCGCGGGTGTGTATTTGGTCAGACTAGACCTGGATGGTCTGACGCAGACGCACAGAATAGTAGTGGCAAGTAGGTAGGCTGGAAACACTAGGCTGGATAACAGGTGGGGTGGGGCACGGTATTGCCTGCACCAACCCAAGGCCGCGTGGTCGTAATCGGTCTTGCCACAAGGGAACAGCTACCACCAACCTCTGTCTGACTTGCTCGGCAGTGATGGCGCCCCTGGACTCCCTATTTCTGTATCACTAGCTTCTGGGTCTGGATAAGGCCGTTGGCGTCGAGCTTCACTAGGTACACGCCACTTGCGAGCTTACACAGGTCCAGTTCGACGCTGTGTGCACTGCGTCCCGCGCTATACGCCTTATGCAGGACCGACCGTCCGGCAATGTCGTAGATGGTCACCGAAACTGGCCCGGGCTTCGGGAGAAGGAGTCGCAGCGTCGTAGTACCCGAGACTACCGGGTTCGGGCTGATTCGCAGCGTTCTATTTGGGTGCAATGCTTGGAGGTCTTGAATTCCGGAACCGCCTAGCTTCGACGGTAAGCCATTGTCCGCAGGCGGCTCCACGTACCGGTAGAACTCAAGGGTCTTGTTACCTTTGAGTGCGAAGAATGCCCGTTCGGCAAGATACACTAGGTCTGCGCCCGAGCCGACGCGTTTCTTCTTGCCGGTTGAGCCCAGGACGGGCATGTCGGTCAGTCTTGTCCAAGAGAAGTCGGCAAGGTCGCAGCGATAGAATGCCACGGTACTGCCGCCCTTCAGGGCGAACAGTTTGCCGTCGTACAGCGCGCCGGCCGCACCGTCCTTGGACCGCTTTCTCTTCGCTCTGCCTCTTTCAATGTCTATGACCGGCATGCCCTTTACTGGGGCGTCATCCCAGGTCAAAGTCGTGAGGTCGAACTTGAACATGTAGTGGTTCGCACCATCGTTCTGCTTGGCTTGGTGGGCGTAGATCAGCTTGCGTGCGTCATCGTACACGAGGAACGAACCTCGGTCGTAGCGCTGCTTTACACGCCAGGGCACTTCCGGGAGCGACTCGTCCCACTTGCCGCTAACTGTGTTGTATCGGTAGAATTCGTTGTAGTAGCCTTTTAGAAGATAGATCCAGCCGGTGTCGCCATTTTGGACATACACCATGTCCTCGCCGCCCTTGACTTTCTTTTCGTAGGGTCCGAGTGGCACGTCTTCCAGCGGTTCCCATGTGTCGGTTGCGATGTCATAGCGCCAGAACCCCAAGGTGTTGTTGCCGTGCGTCAGGTAAACGGCGCTGACGCCATCAGACACACCGCGGGTACCCTTCGATGGTGGCTTCTCTCGACCATTGTACATGGCCGGTATCGGCTCGAGTTGTTGCCAAGTGCCGTTGATACCGGCAAACGGGTAGTACCGGTAGAAGTCAGTGGTCTTGTTGCCTTTGCCAGCATATATGACTCGATCACCTAATCCAGTGTCCGGGCCGATTGCAAGCCAGGCGCCGGACTTTGCCATTTCTGAGCTTGGTTCGGCCGGCATTGTGGCTGCTTCCCGCCAGCGCACGGGCCATGTCGGCGAAACCTTGAAAGTTTCATCACACCAGTCGTTCAGGTTTAGTTCATCTAATGCAAGCTCAGTTGAGCAGCGTACCTGAAATCTGCCGACCGGAGTTGCAATCCAGGGGCTAGTCTTGAACTCGATGTCGGCCCAAGTTCCTGCCTCAAGCAGCGGGACTTCCTCACGCCGATCATAGACCGGTATCGGACTGCCAATTTTCGTAATGACGCAACGTACGGAGAATGGACCTTCGGCTACGTTGCCATAGTTCTGGACCCTCATCTTCGGGTAGAGCCGGGTGTTTTCCGCAATTGTGCCAGTCGGTACCATCACCCGCGCGACACCGACATCCCGCAGCATGGGGACAACCGTAAAGTCGAGCGCCTTCTTGTTGTTTTCGGGTACAACGTCACCCGTGAGTTCGGTTGAACACCGTACAGAGAAGTCACCGACTGGACCCGCGACCCATGGTACATCCTTGAACTCGAAGTTCAGTGAGGCTCCCGGAGCCAAGCTCACCACTGATTCGCTGCGGTCATACACCGGTTCGGTGCTGCCCTTCTTAGTGATTATACATCGGACCTGAAACGGACCAACACCTACGTTGCCGTAGTTGTAGACCGTCATGCGTGGATACACGTTACCGCCCTCGACGACGACCGCCGAGGGTCGTGAGATTGCGGTCACTCCCACGTCACGGACTGCTGGTTTCACCACATTGCAACGAATGCCCCAGTCGGTCCAAGTCTGTCCGTTCTGACTGAACACACCAGACTCACGCTGCCACTGGGGCCACCAAGCCGGGCTGGACCTTTCCGCGTCAGTCGCCAATCCGGGACAGTTCGGGTAATTGCCGACTTGGTTGTACTCGATGTACCAGCGGTTCCCGGAATATGGAACTGAGACTGGCAGGGTGTAAGTGTTCCATGCTCCTCTTGTCCCGGTTAGCGTTCCGGAACTGCGCAACTCGGTGCCTGGCGCGCCGTTCGGACCGGAGTTGTCGCGGACTAGCACACGGTACTGAGTTCCACCCGGAACCGGCCAAGAAGCAGGGTGGAGTGCGACTTTGGTCGCGGTGATGTACACCTCACCCCAGTAGTTGGGAAACGCGTGCAGCCAGCCATTGCCACCAGAATTCCAGGCCCGTCCGGCCGGCGGATTGGCTGGATCCTTGATGTCGTCCCACCGGCACTCAAGAGAAAGACTAACGGGAAACACGCACACAACTTGATCATTTGCCGTGTTTTCATCGCCCTCCAGCAGCGTCGTAAAGTATGCGCGGTAGTCGTCCCCTGGAAGTGGCGACTCCCAGGCCGGAAAGTCCAGCCATCTGCTTGCAGCACGTGCTAGCGGGTCTGTTACCTCGAGTGTTTCATCGTAAACCTCGACCATCTCCTCATCCAGGATGAGACAGCGGACCTTGAAACCACTCTGGCTTGTGGTGCCGTAGTTGCGTACTTCGGCTCTCGGCTTGAAAGTCTCGGGAAACTCGCCAAAGTAGGTTGGTCGCTCAAAGGCGCTCACGCCTAAGTCCTTTGCATACCGCGCCACCCGAAGGCAGCGAACCACGTCGTTCGGCTCATTCTGGTCCAAGACAATCAGGTAGTCGCTTCCCCACATCTCGCACCCGCCGCCGTTCACTGAGGCGCCGGTGACTGGGAATGCTTTCCGGTTGGCCATTGTCGGCCAGTCGAAACGTACCAGCTTGTTAGGGTCGCCTTGAGTCTGGTTGTAAGACCACATATAGCCGTTTGCCCGGTCAATTGCAGCGCCAAAACCGGAATGTGTCGCCGGCAGAATATTCATCCATTTCCGCGGATTGTGAGGCGCATCTTGGCTAAACTTCACCACGGGGTCAGTCTGCTGCATCGTATACAGAGAATCGTTTTCATCGAGAGCCATTGTCCGCAGCTCGGAAGGTGCTGGCAAGGGCAAGGTCAGACGCGACTTCAGCGCTCGGGTCGAACCATCAATCACCAGAAGTTCCCGTTCGCCGGGGCCGGTTGCATATACTTCGTCCCGGCTCGCACTGTAGGCCATGTCCAGCATCCCCCAGCCGGTAGTGAACACCGGTTGGTTTAGGCGCGTAATCAAGGTGGGAGGCGTGTTGTTCAGGTTGTACACACTGATGACAGCAGGGTTACTGCCACCACCGCCACTTGTTACCCACAGTTCAGTACCTACGACGCACACGCCGACTGTGTAGGGCGCCTGGGGAAACCCGGTAATCGGCAGATTCCATACTTCTTCAAAAGGAATCTCATCGTCTGAGGGCTCTTGGCCGGCGTATCGTTCCATTTGGCCTGTCGTGACAACATCGCTGGCCACGCTGCCGGCAGGACCTCGTCTTAACGTTACTTCTGTTGGAGAGCCGGGAACTGCTGCTGCCAGCAGCGCCAGAAAAACGACGGTGAAGTTCTTCATTGCTCAGACCTCCAGGTCCGGAATACGTTGGCCTGCAGTCAGAGCGAGTCGTGCGAACCGGACCCTAAATCGCACGGCCCGTCAGCCGGAAATAACCTATGTCCAGCCACGCTCACACCAATATAGTCCTGGTACCCCGGCTGTCAACCGCATACAGCCCCAGTGATTGACAGCGTAAGGTTTTGTCATAGAATTGCCCCGTTGGCCGGGATAGCTCAGTTGGTAGAGCACGTGACTGAAAATCACGGAGTCCACAGTTCAATTCTGTGTCCCGGCACTGTAGATGAGGGACCGGGGGGCCATACGGTCAAGGGTTCAAGCAGAGACCCGGGCCTTGGTCCCTAGAGCCTATCTCCGAGGAGGACAGTTGGCGAAGAGGACGCGTTCAGGCCTGAAGCGCTCCCGGCAGAGCGCACGCCGTCGGTTACGCAACCGCGCCAGGAAACAGGCGCTCAAGAATGCCTTGAAAGAGTTTCGTGCGGCCCCGGACCGCGCCGCTGCTGAGAAGCTCGCAGTCAAACTCCAGTCGATCATCGACCGTTCCTGCCGGCACCACGTTATTCATCGTAATACCGCCCGGCGTCTGAAGTCTCGCCTTGCCCGGGAAATCGCCGAGAAGGCCTGACCCCGGGTGCGAATGGTCGGACGTGGCGGGCAAGTCCGACACCGGGAAATCTAGCCACGGTCAGTACCTGCCGACTTGGTTGAAGTTCGGTATTGGCGGTGCCATTGTCGTCGCCAGTTTCTATTTCCTCATTTCTCGACTTGTCGCTGACTGGCACCAGATTCCATTTGACCAGTTACGCTTTAGGCCCCTACCGCTGGCCGGCTCATTTGCGTTATTTATTCTCGTCCATCTACCGCTCTATGGCTACGCCTGGAAACTTGTCCTTGCTGGTCTCGGAGAGCGGATGTCATTCTTTAGGTCGAGTGCTATCATAGCCGTGACGCAACTCGGCAAGTACGTACCCGGAAAGGTGTGGTTCACTCTCGGTCGAGTGTCGCTTGCGAGCCGCGAGGGAATCCCGGTGGCGAAGAGTCTGGTGAGCATTCTGGTCGAGACCGGATTCGCCTTGCTTTCCGCGGTCCTGCTCTTTGGTCTGGCCGTGCTTTACGTGCCCCGTTCCGGCATGCCTTGGAGCGTGTACCTGCTGTTTCTCACGGTGCCGATGTGTCTGGTGGTTACTTACCCACCGATTCTCAACAGGGTTCTTGCGTTTCTTCTGCGTCGTTTCAGGCAACCGGTCTTCCGTCTGAGTTTTTCGTACCTTCGACTGCTCAGCGTGCTTGCGGTTTACACCGTGGATTGGGTAGTACAAGGCATTGGCGCGTTCCTGCTTATAAACTCATACTCGGTTTTGCCAGTCTCGGCGCTTCCTGCTTTGGTCGCGGGATACTCGGTATCTTGGATTCTCGGCTTCCTCTTCCTTCTTGCGCCTGCCGGGCTAGGTATCCGGGAAGGAATCTATACCTTCATCCTGGACAAGATGGTGCAGTTGGGCACCCGGGCCGGCGCCAGTACGGCATCCCTGCCACTTTCCATCGTATCCGCGCTTGTCACACGGGTGTGGATTACGGCTTCCGAGGCAGTACTAGCCCTTGCATTTGCTTCTTTTTTCAGTAGAACGAAAGGTGACAAGCAAAGAATAGATACAGACACACGCTGATAGGAGTATAGGACGATGCCCAGAAAGCGCTCTACTGAGAAGAAACGGTGTGACGTTCAGACCTCGAATTCATTCCGTGCTTGCGATACGACTAGCGTGTTCCGAATCTCTGAATCGTCCCTGCACCGGTCTGTAATCGTCGTCCTGTTTGTCCTGCCGTTCGTATTCTACTACAAGCACGCCTTCTCCGATCATATGCTCTTCGGAACTGACTGGCTTGGTGCAGGCAGCTTCCACTGGCGCAATTTCATGGCCCAGTACATTAGAACCCACGGCAACATTGCGCTGTGGTGGCCGGCGATACTGTCCGGGCAGCCTACCGTTGCCGGTTTCTTTGCCGACCTTTTCTATCCCACCACCATTTTTCGTCTGTTCCTGCCGGTCCACGTTGTCTGGACTTGGACATTCATCCTCCACATTTTCATTGCTGGACTTGGCACTTACTTGTTTCTCAAGGAACTGAAACTTGGAGTGATTCCATCGGCGCTCGCCGGGGTCGCCTACATGTTCTCTGGCAGTCTTATGACGCTGGCGTTTGCCGGCCACGACGGCCGGTTGATAGGCAGCGCGCTCATGCCGTTGGCTCTTTTCTTTCTCCAGCGGGGAATTGACCGCCGCCGGTTGCTTCAATTCCTCCTCTGCGGGCTTGTGGTCGCGCTCCAGCTATTCTCCGGCCACCTGCAGAAGGTGTACTACACTGGTCTCATTCTGCTTGCCTATTTCCTGTTCCAGTGGATAAGGTCCATCCGGCATGAACGCTCAACGGGAGTTGCGCTTCGACTTGCGCTCTACTTCGGTATCGGCATGGGATTCGGCCTGGCGCTCGCTGCCATCCAGTACCTTCCCGTGTTCGGTAACCTACCGTTTGCGGCCCGTGGCCACGAACGGGGTTATGAGTACGCAACATCCTGGTCAATGCCGATAATCGAGACTCTTGATCTCCTTACGCCGCGTTTCTCCGGGGGGCTTGAGCACTACTGGGGCGCGAACCCGTTCAAACTTCACTCTGAGTACTTGGGTATCCTGCCGCTCCTGTTTGCTGTAATCGCAGTGTTCCGTTGCTGGAAGAATCGCGTTGTGAAGTTCTTCACCTTCTCTTTCGCCTTCAGCCTGCTGATGGCCTGGGGTGGAGGTACTCCGTTCTACTATGTTCCTTACTACCTGTTGCCTGGAATCAGCAAGGTGCGCGGTCCCGCGATGATATTCTTTCTTGCCGGGTTCTCGGTCTGTGCTCTTGCCGCAATCGGTGTCCATCACCTATTGCAAACAATTCGTACCGAAAAACAGAAGTTTCCCCGGAGCCTCATGGTTGGCGCAGCTGTCCCGATCATTCTGCTGCTTGTCTTTGCTGTTGCTCGGGAGCCAGTGACGGCGCTGCTGCGGCCAGCACCACAGAAACTGGCCGCGTTTGAGGCCAACTATTCCGCAGTGGTCACCGGTTTTCTACTAGCATCGGTTATTGCCTCGATCGGAATACTACTTTGCTGGCTGTTGCTGCGCCGCCGTGTCCGGCCCGAGCTGTTCGCCATACTTTCCGCTGCAGTCATGACTTTCGACATCAGCGTCGCGCTGAATTTATGGGATGGTTCTAAAGGTTACATTCGAAGCGCCCCGCCGCCGACCAAGTACTACGCAGCAGATTCAGTTGTAGCCTTTCTCAGTAGTGACACCTCAAGATTCCGGGTGCTACCGATGCACTACGAGCGGTCTGAGGACGGTATCCTTGCGTACCACGGCATCCAGAGTGTGGCTGGACAACTGCCAAATCCATTGCAGACCTACCAGGATTTCATCGGCGCTGGCTCCAGCGTGATGTTTCAGACCGGGAACCTTGTTTACCACAACTTCACCGACCTTCTGAACGTGAAATACATTATTTCGTACACTCTGCCTGAGGACGCGTCACGGTATGACCCGGGAGCTAGGCGCACCATTGAACAGCTTCGCGCGTACTTCAGCGATCCACGGTTCGAACCTGTGTTCGTCACCGGTCGCTACACCGTGTATCGCAACAAGAACGTGCTGCCGCGCACGTTCATTGCACCAGGTTATGAAGTTATGCCGGATAAAGATGCGGTCTTTGCTCGGTTGATGCAGGATGGGTTTGACCCGTCGCGTACGTGCCTGTTGTACGATACACCGGGGTTTCTAGCCTCGACTGATACATTCGCGATGGGTATGGCCGACATCATTGAGTACGATGCGAATGCGATCGCCGTCCGTGCGGTCACCGCAGTTCCCGGATTGCTTGTCCTGTCCGAGAACTTTCACCCGGACTGGAAAGCATACTTGGACGGCCGGAGGGTTCCGGTGCTTCGAGCCTATCACACGCTACGGGCAGTAGCGTTGCCGCCAGGCGAGCACGAGGTGATATTCAAGATTGAGTCCCGCGACTATCGATACGGTTCACTCATCTCCCTTGCCGCTCTTGCATTCTTTGTTGGTGCGGTCGTCGTCACCGTTGCCACACGTAGGGGGAAAGAGACCATTATATGCAGATGAACGTCAGCAGCCAGAAAGACGGGGAAGAAAATGGGGCTGTTCCAACACCAGGTGTTGAACTTCGCTTGGTCATCAGTCATCGGTGATTCGACATTGGTCAGTTCATGAAGATCGTTTTCCACGCTGTGTACTACCTGCCTGAATACGGCGGGATGGAAAGTCACATTCAGAGCCTGGCTGAGGAGTTACACAAGCGCGGCCACGAGGTGCACATCCTTTGTGGCCGTTCGCTGCCCGGTCTTACCGAGTACGAACTCATCAACGGCATCCACGTCCATCGGACAACTTGGTTCGGCCGTAACCCAGTTGGCTGGTTTCTCTACACCGGTTTTTCTGCGCTACGACTGCTTCGGCTGACCCGCGACGCCGACATTGTTCACGGCGAGAGTTTCACCTCCGGCTGGCCGTGTGGGTTGGTCAAGCTGTTCCAGCGTAAGCCTACGCTCGTTACCATTCACGAAACCAGGTTCCAGAAGTTTGCTCGCAATCCCCTGCTGCGGCCAGGACTTCGTCTGCTTTTTGTTGGCGTTGACCACATCTTTGCCAACAGCCTGCCGCAAGCTAAGGCAGTATCGTCACTCACCGACCCAACCAAGGTTGAGCCCTACGTCAACGCTTGCGATACAGAAATCTTCCGCCGGGTTGCGCCTGCAATTACGAATCCGGGTAAGAAGGTCATAATCTGTTCAGCCCGACTTGTTCCTAAGAAGGGGGTGCGCTACGCTATCGAGGCGATGCCCTTTGTCTTGAAGCAGTACCCGGCTCACCTATACATTATTGGGGAAGGAGTGCTTCGCGCGGAACTCGAGCAGTTCACCAGAGCCTGCGGTCTCTCCGACCACGTAACTTTCCTCGGTCGCAGACCCAACAATGAAATGCCGGCCTACTGGAGCTCAGGGGATGTTGCAGTCATCCCCTCATTCTATGAGGAGACCTCCATCGCGGCACTTGAGGCCATGGCTTGTGAGACTCCGCTTGCGGCCTCCAATATCGGCGGCCTGCCCCAGCTGATCGAAGACCGGGTCACTGGACGACTCTTCGAACCCGGCAATGCTCAGGACATTGCTGAGAAAATCCTCTGGCTACTTGCCCAAGACCGTGCGGAGCTGGGCAGGCGTGCCCGCGAGCGGGTGGTCGAGAAATGGGACGTCCGAGTGCTGACAAACCGGCACCTGGTAGTCTACGAGACACTTCTTGCCAAGTGTACCATTCATTGACACCTGGGCATCGCAGCAATATACTCGCCTGTTCATGTATGGTTGCATGATCGCCTCGACTACGCTTGCTGGTCTCTTACTGGCGGCAAGTCCAGGTCAGGTTGTCGCTCCGACTGATTCCCTCGCCCACGACGTCGGCGCCTTCAACATCCTCGAGCCAGGTCCAATTGTTGCTGCCGGCGTCTGGGTCCAGCCCCGGGTTGAAGTAACCAACTACGGCACCCAAACTGAGCGGTACTTTGACGTCCGGTTCCGAATTGGGGACCTATACAACGAGACCCAAACCATTGCATCGATTGGTCCAGGTTCAGTTGTCACGGTTCACTTTCCGCCCTGGAATGCGATACCGGGGTCCTATACTGCAAAGTGCTCGACGATGCTGACTACTGATTCTAACCCGGGAAATGACGCAGTAGAGCTTTCTTTCGCGGTCCTGCGTACTCTGCGTCTCCACGTCGGATATGACCAGTCTGCGCCGATGCCTCCTGACACGACCCGGGACTTTCTCTTCTATGCTGAACTCGAGAGTGACACCGCTGCATTTGTTAGTTTGGACAGAGTCACCGTGCCGACCGGCTGGGATGCCTGGTTGTACGATTCCACTGGGCGGCATCCGATTACCGAGCTAGGCCGGCTCCGGCCGAACCAACGTAAGTTTTTCAACGTGCGGATTCGATCGCCGTTCAGTTATCAGATTGGCGCAACTGCGCCCGAACCGGTGGCGGTCGTTGTACGAGCGTTCTGTTCTAGTGATACCGGCGTTGTCGGCGAGGCACTGCTCAAGCTGACACCGTCGCCGGTTGTATTCGACGTTCACAACTTCCCGAATCCAGTGCTTGACTATACCACGTTTCAGGTTGACATTCCGGCCGACGGCGTTGCCACCTTGGCAGTTTACAATCGTGCGGGCGAGCGGATTGCTACAATCCTCGACCGCGCTGAGCTTGTCGCCGGGTTCCACTTCATCCCATGGCGCGTAGAGAACGAATACGGCGAACTAGTTGCGCCCGGGACCTATCAGTATCTCTTAGAGTACTCATCCCGCGGCCGGACATCGTGGCTGACTAAGAGGCTTGTTGTTACCGCTGAGTAGCCATGAACGTCATCTTCTTCTTGTGCACCGTTTCCGTGCTATACTGGGGTCGGGTTGGTACATCCACCATGCCGTTGCTTCGGGTCGGTCAGGGCGTGAGAGCGGCAGCCATGGGAGAAGCATATGCCGGGCTGGCAGACGATGTCAGCGCACTCTACTGGAATCCGGCGGGGCTGGCCGGTGTACGAGGGTTCAACTTTGCATTCTCGCACCACGAGTGGTTTGCCGGCATTAGGGACGAGGTTGCGCACACCTCAATTCCGGTAGGCCCGGGAAGCATCGGTCTCGGGCTCCTGTACAGTGGTGAGCCTGGTATCGAGAGCTGGAGTGAAAATAACGAGCCGCTTCCGGAATTCAATGTTTGGGATGCGATTGCTACCCTGGGTTACGGCATGAGGTCAGGGCGGAACATGCGCTTCGGTCTTGCGGCCAAGGGTGTTTTTCAGAGTCTCTACGGGCAGGACGCGTATGGTGGTGCGGCGGACTTGGGATTTGCAGGTCGGCTGGGGGAATGGTTCAGCATCGGTCTTGCGGCGCGCAATTTTGGCACCGCCTATCGTTCAGGCAAATGGGAGATGTTGCCGGCCGAGGCCGACGTCGGTGCCAGCTATTCATCAAAAAGCCTTACCACTTCCGCTGACATCGTGTGGCCGCTTGATAACAGCTTGAATTTCCGGGTCGGATTTGAATACGTCGTGCTTGAACGTTTGGCAGTACGTGTCGGGTACCGCACCGGCCCGGTTGACGTACAGACACTGGGCTATGAAAGTGGTCTGACTGCAGGCCTTGGTGTGACGCTCGGTGACTTCGGCCTTGACTACTGTTTCGCACCATATGGCAAGCTTGGTATGACACACCGGATCGGTATCAGACTGCGTGCTCAGCGCCGGAACCCGGGCATTGTTAGGATCAGAGTAGTTGACATGCGGACGATGGAACCGCTGTGGGCGACTGTTACTTTGAGTGGCGTGGTACAGATGAGTTCCGGAACTAATCGCCACGGCGTGCTGCTGCTGACCGACATTCCGACTGGTGACCTCATTATCCATACCAGCTATCAGGGATACAAGGACCGGTACGACACCTTGACTGTGGTAGGCGGATCAGAGCAGCGCGCAACTATCGGGCTCACTGTCCTCGACTACGGTGGCATCTGGGCTGTTCTGTTCGATGCTGATACCAGGAAGACAATCGGCGGTACCGTCTCTTACCGTGGTCCAGTTTATGGTGAGGAACAGGTTGATCCTAAGCTCGGCAGTTTCGCACTGAAGAACGTTCCGGTTGGCACCTACGTACTCGAGGCTTTCGGTCCTGATCCGAGCTATGCCCCGCAGACCTGCACTCTTGAGGTCTCCAAGGGTCTTGTGGCTGAGAAAGAGTTCTATTTGAGCAGACGCGGCAGGTAGTCAAGAAAAATCCAGGCTGAGAATCAGACGCTAAGCGCAGATAGACATGGTCGACTAGCGATTGCTAAATTGTACGCAACACGTCCAGTTCAGTCAGACCGCGTTAGCCCTCAGACTCTGACACGGCACAGTCCATGCTGAAGCCGCTCTTGAGCTCGTTGTCGTAGTTCTCCGCATTTCCCCGACCCCGGCCGTCGTGAAACCAGATAATATCCTTAGGCGGCCGCTCGCAATCATTCGTCGGCATCACTTGGTGACAGCGGGTATCCTCGAACCGGTCCGGCCAAGGATTCCACTAACGATGGACGAGGCGTTGCCTTCCTCGATCAATCTATATTGGGACTAGGGAGGTGCTTTGCTGTTTGACAGGAAAGGCGGACAGGCTATATTGGCGCGTGCCGGCAGAGTCGAAGCAGAGGTCAGGAGCGGAAAGGCCGGAACAGGTCGCTGCCGTTGTGGTACTTACGCTGGTTGCGCTCGTTTCCTGCTGGCAGTTCGTTGCACCGGGCCATCCGACCACGGTTGACGCCTGGCCCCACCTCGTGCGTACCAGCATCGTCGCCGATGCACTCAGACATGGGTTCCAGCCTTTCTGGTCATTCATGTTCTACTCCGGGTATCCGCATCTGCGTTTCTACAGCCCGCTGTTCTATTTCCTGACTGGGCCAGTAGCGGCAGCAAGCAGCGCGCTGTTCGGAGTGCAGGTGGTTCTCCTGGTGCTGCATCTTCTGTCCATTCTTGGGATGTACCTGTACCTACGCTCGGCGTTCGACCCGACTGCGGCTGCGCTTGGTGCCTTGGTCTATGCGCTTGTGCCGTGGCGGGTCCGGCACATCACTTCGCTGGCCAACTACCCGCAGGCGGTGCTATACGTTGTGCTGCCGTTTGGATTCATGGTCGCACGCAGGCTTGTGCGTCGCCCCGGGCCGCAATCGGCCGCGGTGCTCGGGCTCATGGCTGGTGTCGCGGTGATGGCTCACTTCGTGTATGCGGCCGCGGTGCTGGTCATTGTTGCCGCGTACCTGCTGATTGTTGAGAGACAAAGTCGTGCCGGGTCGGTGCTTCGGCATAGTCTTGTGGCCGCCGGGCTGGCTGCCGGGCTGTCTGCTTCTCTGCTCGTGCCTTTCTTCGTCGAGTACAAGACCCACGTGTACCCGAGTCTGAAGTTCGCAGTTTCCGGACCTGACCCGCTGGTCTGCCTTGGGTTTGTCTCCCGTTCTGGCGGCTTTGTCGGCGGGTATCTCGGGCTCAGCAACGTCGGTCTGGCGTTCTGCGGACTGGCGGCACTCCTGTCTCGCAGGAATACCAGAAGGCTCGGCTGGCTTGCCTTGGCCGGCATTGTGTCCGCTGTCGGGCTGGCGTTTGTCGGCCCGAGGCTGGGAAGTGGTGCGCTGACTACGGGTTTCGGACTCCTGCCGGAGAGGTGGTTCGCGTTGCTTGTGTTCTTCTTTGGCATTCTCGCCGCTGCTGCGGCGGACTTCGTGCGCGTCAGGCTGTCTGAACCGAACTGGATGCGGGTCGGGCTGCTCGCACTCTTGGCCGGACTCGTGCTTGCAGACTGCCTGCGGTTTCAGTTCCCGGTTCAGAGAGTTTCAACACAGGAGATGCTCGCAGGCAGGGAGGAACAGTATCGCACGGTCGCGCGGCAGCATCCGACCAAGGTTCTGGACGTATGCGTGCCCAACGACGTGATTGACGACGTGGCTCGCAATTCCGTGTACCCGGCAATGGGGTTTCTATATGGCGGGTTGCCGACCCCGTTGGGGCCGCACTACCATCAATTTGCGCCGCGGTCAATGGCCTACGTGCTGCCATTGGTGAACTTGATTGCCGGAGATTTGGGCAATCCTGAGATCGGTGTCATCAGCCCGGCTTCGGTCAAGGCCGCTGCGCTTCTTGGAGTCAGCCATCTGCTCTTGCTCCCTCGGCAGTATGTCATCGAGACTGAACGAGGTGATGAGGAGGCGTTCCTTCTGAAGTCAGGCATTGAATGGGACCAGTCGTCTTTAAGTGCCGGATTGTCGATAGCATCCGGTGCGACAGGGTCAGGACTGGTCCTAGTGGCAAGCGCGGTCAGGCCAATGTCAGCAGAACGACTGGTCCCGAACCGGTCGTTCTACGTTGCCGACGACTGGAAGATGTTGCTTGACACGCTACGCGTCGAACCCGAAGCCAACCGCCTGAACTTCATTCCCTTGAGTGCGGCTGGTCGGGCCGAGGAACTGCCCGGTTTGCCGGCTGTGGTCGTCCTTAGTACGGAGATGAGCCACCAAGTCGTGCGACTCGACGTCGTGACTTCGTGCGACTGCTATTTGAGACTTGCGCTCAGCTACTATCCCGAACTGCGGGTCCGGCTGAACAGTAAAGTCGTACCTTTTCAGGAGACCAAGGACCACTTCATTGTCATTCGCTGCCCAGATGGCAGGCATCGAATCGAGGTCAGTTCGCCGCTCACACCGCTGCGGCAGGGGACCATTCTTGTGAGCATCGTATCGCTGCTCGGTACGCTCGTCATGATATTACTTCCCTTCCGAAGCCGGATTGCGGCTGGCCGGGACTGATATTGACTCAGGCCGGACCTAACCTAGAATCGGATTCCAGGGCAGAGAACCGCGACGCATTCGGACGCCTATGTGCAAGTATCTGTTGACCGCAGTCCTTATGATTGCCGGTACCCTTGAGGCGACGTGGGAGCCGGACTTCAGGCTTACTTCGAGTCTGTCCGGGCAAGGGCCGTGTACGTTCTCGATGCGCTGGCTTGCCGCGGCCGGAGACAACGTTCACGTTATCTGGGGTGACAGACGGGACTTTAACCTTGATGTCTATTACAAGCGTTCGACTAACGGCGGTGCTACCTGGAGAAATGACGTCAATCTGGCCGACACGAGTGCAACTTCAGAGTGGCCGACCATCGCTGCGACCGGCGCGAACGTCTATGCCGCGTGGACCGATGACCGGGCAGGCAACGACGAGATATTCTTCAGGAGGTCCACCAACAGCGGCGCATCTTGGAGCAGTGCGGTCCGGTTGACATTCAACGATTCCATTTCTTACTCACCGACGCTCGCCTGCTGGGGAGAGTACGTGTATCTACTGTGGGTGGATGGCAGAATGAGGAGTGAGTACCAGGTGTTCTTCAAGATTTCGTCAGACCGGGGGCAGACATGGACTCAGGACAAAGAGCTGTCAGAGTCAGGTAAAGCGCTATATCCGACAATCGCGGTCTGGGATTCGATGGTGCACGCGGCCTGGGTTGACGAGCGCGAGGTGTCCTACAAAGTCTACTACAAGCATTCATTCGACCGGGGTGTCACTTGGTCTTCGGACATGGCGCTGTCGAGCCGGGTTGGGGTCTTTCCGAGTATTAGCGTGTGTGGAATGGGCGTGCACGTAGTCTGGACCAGTATTGAAGGCGAGGTGATGTACCGCGGTTCGGCCGACGGTGGCAGAACGTGGGGGCCAGAAGTTCAGCTTTCTCAGCCTAACTTTGGCTCGTCGTCGCCGACGGTGTACGCGAGCGGACAACTGGTGCACGTAGCCTGGCAGGAAGACTGGTACGCACCCCAGTCCGAAATAGCCTACCGGCTTTCCCGCGACTACGGTAACACCTGGCGCGGCGAGGAGAGGTTGACCTATGCTGATGGTGCTTCATACCTGCCTTCGCTGACTGCAGAGGGCGAAAGAGTCCATCTGGTATGGATGGACTGCCGGCATGGAACCACGGCCGAAGCTTACTACAAGCGCAACCCGGACGGAAATGTTCCAGCGATTGAGGAACGCGAACCGGTGGGTCGAGAAGTTCACATGCTCATGCTTGTTCCCAACCCGTCCGCGGGCCCGGCCCAGTCACCCGGCCGTGAGGAGGAAGTGTTTACCGTGTTTGATGTGAGCGGCCGGCGGGTCGGCCGGTACTATGGCCGGGCGATAGGCAACGGGCTTGAGCCTGGGGTGTACATTGTGCACGGACAGGAATCAGGAGAGGCTGCCCGGTTCGTCAAACTACGCTAGCGGCCGTCGGTCCGCGTTCTGCCATCACTACTGTACCAGAACTCGGTCGCCGTCGCAGGGCTACTTCAGTGACTGCCGGATCGCCGCCGTCAGGGCGTCGGGCGCGTCTGTGCCGATGCGGTATCTTCTGCTGTTCTTCATTTCTAGTTCCACCGCCTGAAGTCCGGAAACGTTGTAGAGCATACCTCGGGGAATCAGACGAATTCCCCATCCGTAGTACCAGCGATTCGTCACTGCTCGGCAGGAACTGATTTCTTTCAGGAGAAACTGTCGGCGGATGAGACCAGGGCCGAACTTCACAACGATACGGTCTTGATATACGGTAACGGTGAGCGTAGCGAACAGGCCTGCGCAGACCGTGAGTACAATCAGGGTAACAAGTGCAACCCAGTTGAACCCGGCAATGGCGGTGAGTCCGACGATGAGAACAACCGCACCGGCGAGGGAGAAGACAGTCAGGTAACCGAACTGCGTGTGGTGGTACCTGGCATGTTCCCTTGCCTCAGTAACGCTATTCGCTGAGAACTTCGAAGCCGAGTTCATTGGCCGTCGGATTCGGGCGTTCTCGATTGGGTATCAGACGCTGACGTCCGGCTGAGTACCCGGCGTCGGGAGCAAGTGAAGGAAATCAGGCTATTGCTTATAGCCAATTCGGCGCAGGAACTCCTTGCGCTGCACGATGTCTTTTTCGCCCTCAACGCCTTTGGGCTTCTCGCCGTCAATGACGCCGAGGACCCCGCGGCCACTTCCGTCGTCCGCGATTACGACTCTCACCGGGTTAGCTGTGGCGCAGAAGACCGAGCATACTTCGGGGACGGACTTGACAGCGTTGAGTACATTTATTGGGAAGCAACCGCGCATGAGGATAATGAAGCTGTGGCCGGCAGCAATGGCCTGGGCGTTCTTCACCGCCAAGGCTTCAAGTTCTGAGTCCGTGCCGGTGTGGCGGACAAGGCACGGGCCAGATGCTTCGCAGAACGCGAGTCCGAACTTTGCAGCCGGCACCCCGGTGACCATTGTTTCGTACAGGTCCTCGACCGACTTGATAAAATGAGTCTGGCCAAGGATGATGTTCACATCATCCGGTTTGTCAAGCGCAACGGTTAGAAGTTCCATCCGGTTCTAGCGGTTGAAGAGCAGCTTGCCGGTTTCAGCATAACCCTTGGCCCGGACTTGGTACACATACGCGCCGGACGGTAGCGACGCACCCTTGTAATCGGTACCATCCCAAGACGCGAGGAGCGTTCCGTGGTCGAAGGTCATAGGCAGTCTGCGGACAAGCACGCCAGCGGCGTCGTAGATGCTGACCTCGGCGCGGTCTGTCCCGTATCGGGCCAGGCTGAACTGAACCGTGTTGCGGAACGGGTTGGGTGAAACCTCGAGCCGACAGTCTCCTGGCCGGAGCTGGTTCTGACCAGTCATGCCGACCGCGGTGACGTTGAACCGGATAGATGCGCTTTCGGGCGCGCAGACCGGCCAGGTAGTCCAGAAGTCAATGTTCTGGTTCACCGAGAACGTGTCCTTTGCCCAGATGAAGTACTCGACCTGGGCCGGTGGGGTGACTTCAGGTATCGTGAAGCAGTAGCGGCCACTGGTTGAGGAGTCCGGGGCCTTGGCATACCATGTTCCCTGGTTTACGCGGTAGAACAGCGACTCGGCGCCGACTGCCTGGTTGTCGGCGATGTTAGCCCAGACCTTGAATGGACCAGCATAGGTCGTGTCCGGCCAGACCCGTACGTTCGAGAACGTGGGCGGTATCAGGTCCCAGCCCGGGATTTGCAGATTGCTCATCGAGAAGAAGTTTTCAACAACGAGGAAGTTGTGGGCCGCGCCGTTCTGACTCATGGCCGCGGCCACGCCGTTACCACCGGCAAAGTGCCCAGGCACAAGCCACTCGTAAATCCAGCGCGTGTCCAGATTGCCCATATTGTCTGAGAACACCATGTAGTCGCGGATGACAAGACAAGGCCAATAGTACTCGCCCGACATCGGAATCTTCACCTTGCCCTTGGACACAATTTTCTTCTGATGTTGCTCGTTGAACACAATGAAGACGCCGGGGAACAGTTCGTACCGCCACTGCCAGGATGTGTTCCAGCTTGCGGTGTGATAGGTAGGGGTAGCGTATGTATAGCCGTCTGGCCGGTAGTTGCCGATGAACCGGTACTCGCCTTGGGTGAAGTCAATGCCGTCACAGTATAGACCGAACTGGTTCTTGTAGAAGAAGACCCACTGGTTCGTATTGTTGCCCAAGGTGTCCATCTCGCAGACCTGCGGGTCTGGAGGGTCGAGCTTCATCGAGTCAAGGGCCGGAGGTCGGCACTCGGTTGGAGCGCGCAGCCCGAGTCTGGTCCAGAGTCCGCCTGGGTACTGGGTCAGGTCCCACCACTCCTTAGTGGTGTCGAATGCCGGCCAGAAGAACATGCTGGAGTTCTGGCTGTAGCGACCGTACGTGTTGATTACTAGCGGGATTTCATGACTCTCGATGATAATGTTGTGCGCCGAAGACAAGGCGGCCAGCGCGAGCACAAAAGCAAGACCAACAAGGGTTCTTGACATGCTACCTCCTGGTCAGAAGCACTTTGATTCTAGACCCAACTCCATGTCTGTCAAGCTGCCGCGTTGCCTCACCAAAAATGTACTCGAAGCTACCCCGTTGCCTCACGTAAGAAAAGTACTCGAAACAGGAGGCATAATCTGACCAGCCCTTACCATGAAAGGAGTTGGTCAGATGGCACTGACTATGCGTGAAAAACAGGCTGTAACGAAAGAACTGGCCCGTCGGTATGCCCGAGCTAATAGGAGCACCAAAACGGTAATCATCAACCAGGTGACAGAACTTACCGGATACAACCGGTCCTACGCCACACGGCTGCTCCGGGCCTATAACCGCCGGGTGGTGTTACCGCAGGCTGACCGTCCACCCCTGGTGCTGAGCGCAGCCACATATGGCTGCCGACGGGTTCGGGCACGACCCAGAGTCTACGACGAGCAGGTTCTGACTGCACTCAAGAACATCTGGGAAATTGAGGACTAC